>JAGOLK010000027.1 GCA_017994115.1 Clostridia bacterium
AAGAATTTCCTTAAGCTGCAGCATATCAACTGTCGTGTTGGTACAGTATCCGTTTGGCCTCTGGTTTATTACGCCCAAAACCGGTATCCTGCCTACATCTGCCATACCGCTCAACAACTCTCTTTCACATGCAACAGCAAGTATAAAATCAGGCTTGAATTCCTTTGCGGTATTTCTGGCCGCTGTCCCGCCCTTTACAACTATGGCCTTGACAGCACACCTTTCAACCAGATCTGCAGCTTCGCCAATCCTGCATCCGCCGCACCTGCGGCAATTTCTCATGTCATCGGTTATATTGCAGCTGCAATCCTTGTTCTGCATGCAGCCGGGGAGAAGCATAAGTATTTTGGACGGGCGGTTCTTTTGAAGATTATGTCTTACCGTAATATTATTAACGTTTATATATAACCTTCTGATATCATCCTTATCTCCGCTGAATAACCCTGTCAAATAAATATATAACGGCAGCAGAATACTGATTCCCGCGTCCAGGGCATATATGCTGAAGCCTTTCGCCTTGCCTGACCTGTTTGCCCTTGACAATTCCAGGGTTACCTCCCATATAAACAGCAAAGACACCGATACGCCGACAATCATATAAACGATTATTCTTCGATTCGAAGCGGGATAAATCTTTAATACATATAGAAAGGATATTAATGCTGTAATTGATAAAACACTCGATATAATTGCTGATATTTGCATCAGTTTTTTTATTTCTTTTTCCAAACTGCTTCCTCCATAGCGTTACATATTAGAAGGGTAATGCATCGCATTACTCGTATTATACGGATTATTAGGTTTATATATTCAGACTTGGATTAATCAGACTGCCTTGGGTCATACTATTAAATAGAGCATTATTTGCAGAAAACCGGAGGAAGATATTTAAATGGCACTGGCATGTTTTTATGGCGCTATAGCAGTTGCATGGATTATATTTCTAATATGCATTCTGAAGAAGCCAATAACCTTCAAGCATATAATGGTTGCTATTGCCGGCATGGGATATTCCCTGCTTTATGAAACAGCATTGGGAGAATATGCCGGGCTATACCACTATATCAACCAATCAGACTCACTCTTTTATATTATAGTATCAGGTGTATTTCTTTATCCAGTAATTGAGATGCTTTATACATTATTCCTGCCCGAAAGGATTAAACCCGCTATCGCGTACACCGTCATATGGATAATACTTTTACTGGCCTTTGAAATTCTGAGCCTGTATACAAGGACAATAGTGTTTACGGGCTGGAGGATTGTTCCTTGGTCCGTAGTAACATATATCTTCACTTTTGTCTGGGTGAACCTATTGTTCAGATACCTGAAAAAAAAAAGGCCTATGATCAGTGATCACTGCCTTCATCGATTATTTCCCCCATACTTTTTCATCAATATGAATATTTTTAGCACCTTTTCAGATATTATTCTTGCCGGCTTTACTTCTATTCCGTTACCGCTCCTTCCGAATACGTGTTCCCGGCATTCCAAAGAAGATATTCCTGAATGCCGTTCTCCTCAAGAGCTTTTATTTGTTCCTTTACCTGCTTGTCCGAATACTTGATATGCCCAGGTACCCAAGGTGCAGTAAAATCCTGTATCCATGGCCTTATAGTCCCCGGCGTCTCTATATTCTTGTTCCGGGCTGCAGAATCCTTGGCGGAATTGAAAACAGTCTCGTATGGATATGCATCAGGGACCGGAAGCCCATAAGTGCGGTTTGCATAATGGCTTGGATACATCATTGGACAAATATAGTCCACTACGTTGCTGACCGCTTCCCAATACTGTCCCAGCGACATGTCATCCGCTACCGAGCCTACAAGCCCATATACGTCAGCCGATATATACACATTCAAAGGAGCCAGCTGCTCCCTTGCATATTTCAGGTACTCCTGTATAGCCTGCGGTTTTGATTCTCCTTCGGTATTTCTGTAATCCAAAGATTTGTCCAATTTCCCTCCGTCCGATGCAGGGAATCTTACATAGTCAAATTGTATTTCATTAAAGCCTGCTTCCGCCGCTTCCTTTGACACTTCCAGATTATATTCCCACAGAACCTTGTCATAGGCAGATGCCCAAATCAAACCGTCGCTGTTTGTAAATGGCTTTCCGCTGTCCTTGTATATAATGGCTCTGTCCGGATGATGCCTGGTATAAGTGGGATCCTTGAAGGATACTATCCTGGCAACTGTATATATATTGTTTTCCTTAAGTTTTTTCATCAGTGCTTCTATGTCCTTGACAGTAGCATGCTTATTGGCTTCAGGGCTGTATTTCTCTGCGGCTTTGGTGGGAAAAAGCATATGGCCCTTATCATCCTTGACATCTATAACAAATGTATTTATCTTTGTCCTTTTTGTCATTTCAATAAGCTTGTCCAACCTGTCATTTGAAGCGGAATATTTGGTGAGATATATTCCCCTTGCTTGCACCCTGGGGTTCCCCGGATATTCATAGGTCTTATTCTGAGGTGAAAAGTCAAGCTTCTTCAGGTTTTCATCCAAAAGCTCGGTCCTGTCCCTGACTGTATACTCGGCAGCTATCCACCCCTCATTACTTCCCGCTATACCGTTATAGCTTATCCTGTACCAGGTCTTCCCCGAATCATCCTTTTTTTCTTCAACTATTTCTGCTGCAGTGCCTTTGATAAGATTATCCAATGCCTTTGCATCAGTTCCCGCCGACTCCCTTACCTTGAGTTTACTGGCACTTATGTATACCACCCCAAGCTTTTCATTCTGATCTGATTCTAAAGGGTCCGGAGTCTCGTATACCTCGGAAACAGTTGTCTCTTGGGGTTGTTCAACGGCGGCTGGTACGGGATTTGTGGTTATTGCCGGTGCAGCTTGATTGTATGTACAGCCGGCAGCAAGCATTAATACGAATAGCAGTGTAATAATTACGGCAAAAAACTTCTTCTCTTTCATAGGCACCTCACAATTTTAAATATATTGCTTCATAAACTAATTATAGCATGAAATTTGACGTTTTCTGCCATGATATTGTTGCAATTTGTAATGTAAATAAATGCACTTTATCTAAATTATGCAAAAAAAGAAGACTTCATCTGAAGCCTTTATTCTTCTTCCATAATTTTTACATGGTGTTTGCCTACTTCCAGCAGGAACCTGTCTTTAAGCTCCTCGCCGTTTTCTACAAATGATACCGGGATTTTCTTAGCCCTGCTGAAATTCGCATCCAAATCCAAGTCTTCCTTTAAAGACCTTTTAACGACTTCGTCAAAGGAAAGCTTGGGTCTTATACCCTTTACCGTATAACCTCCCCGGTATCTCTGTTTAACAAAAGCGTAAATCAGGTATTTTCCATCACCAACACAGTGCACTGCACATAAGGCCACATCCTCAAACTTAACCGCCACCCTGGTAAAGGGCCTTACTACAACTATCTTCTTTTCATTCATTGTTATTTTCAATATCAAGCCGCTATATGCAGTGGGAATAATCAGCAGAAGCAATCCGATAAAAAAGTAAGCCCAGAAGCCGTGAGGGACTAAAACGTATATATATGTTATCATTGCTGTTAATGCAGCTGTCACTATTAAAGGGCCCCTTATCGCTTCCCAGCGTCCCTTATACTCAGTCACATTCCTTCCTCCTTAGCTATTTGCCGAATCCTTGGATTTTATACGATATTCTACTTTATTATAATTAATCTCTTCTGTTAAAGCAATACCCCGGCAAAATCCACGTGCCTTGCTTCCTGTTTAGAAGTGAAGTTTTATGATTATTATCATCCCTTTGTGTGATTTATATCACATTCATAAGCTGATTCTTTTAGTAAAATCCAATTAAATCAAAAAATAATATTATCAGGAGGAAACAATATGTTCTGTAATCAATGTGAACAAACCCCCCACGGCGGATGTACAAAAGTGGGAGTATGCGGAAAGAATGAGGATATAGCTGCACTTCAGGATACAATGATATTTGGCTTGAAGGGTATAGCTGCCTATGCTGCCCATGCAAGGGAAATGGGTTACATCGACCCTGAGGTTGACGGCATAACCCACGAAGCTCTTTATATGACTCTGACAAATTCAAACTTCAATCTGAAAGAACACATTGAAATGGTTCTCAAGGTAGGTTCTGCCGCAGTTAAGGTTATGGAGCTTCTGGATAAGGCTCATACGGCAAGATTAGGTGTACCGGTTCCTGTTACAGTATCACAGGACAAAATCCAAGGCCACTGTATACTTGTTACAGGCCACAATCTTTACGCATTGGAGGAGCTTCTTAAGCAGACAGAAGGCAAGGGTATCAATATTTATACTCATTCCGAAATGCTTCCTGCCCATGGATATCCGGAACTTAAGAAATACAGCCACCTGAAAGGCAATGTAGGCAAAGCCTGGTATGATCAGAGAAAGCTTTTTGAGGAATTCCCGGGTGCCATACTGGGAACTACCAACTGTCTCATGCCAATTAAAGGAACATATTCAAACAGATTCTTCTCCTACGGAACAGCGGGACTGGAAGGAGTACAGAAAATTATTGATGATGATTTCTCTCCCATTATAGAAAAAGCACTTTCACTGCCGGAAGTTGATATTGAATCAGATAAGACCCTTATTACAGGTTTCCATCATCAAACTGTCCTCTCAATAGCACCCGAAATAATCGATGCGGTAAAAACCGGTAAAATAAGAAGGTTCTTTGTCATTGCAGGCTGTGATGCTCCGACCAAAGGCAGGGACTACTACAGAGAGCTTGCTCTTTCACTGCCGGCAGATTGTGTGCTGCTGACCACTTCCTGCGGAAAATTCAGGTTCAATGACCACGATTTTGGAACAGTACCGGGTACAAATATACCGAGGTATATAGACCTGGGCCAGTGCAACAACTCGGGCTCCGCAGCAAAAATAGCCATTGCTCTTGCAGAAGCCTTCAACTGCTCTGTTAATGACCTTCCTTTAAGTATTGTACTCTCATGGTTTGAGCAGAAGGCGGTAGCGGTACTTCTGGGGCTTCTCCACCTGGGTGTGAAGAATATCCACATAGGGCCAAAAGCTCCTGAATGGTTCACCTCAAATGTAGCGGAAGTATTGCAGAAGAACTTCAATCTGCAGCTTATAAGCGGTGATGCAAAAGCAGATTTAGAGAAAATGCTGGGATAAGAAAAAGCTGCCTTTACTTGGCAGCTCTTTTTTCACCCTTTTTCTTCACTACCTTCAGTCTGAAGAAGTCTTCCCTTTCACGTTCCTCCAGTACTTCCAGTATCTTGCCCACTATTTCTTCATATTTGGGTATCTGAATGTTCTGCAGTGCATTTGTCCTTTTCTGAGTCCTTTTTACCTCCATTGCAAGCTTGTAAACCGAGTCCTCAATTTCCGAAAGCTCATAGAGCAGCAGCTTCACCTCATGGAATTTCTGCATTGCCACATCAAGAGCCGTGTTGGTATGATAAAAGCTATAATAGTGGATAAGCTCCTCTTCCTGATGCCTTATTTCAGGTATTTCAACACCCATTATGCTTTTATCCAGCACTTCAAAGCCTGATGCTTCCGGTATGGACTGGGCAATTTGCTCTATATTGCTTATACCCATAGTGATATTTGCAGTCTGAAGTGCCTCATAGGCATCGCCGAATACTACCGCTACTTTTTCCTGAATCTCTTCAGCCTTTTCAATAAAGCTCATAATGGTCATAATAAGCACATTTCTTTTTTTGTCCAGCAGTTCATAACCCTTTTTCGAAAGCTCAAGGGAGTTCTGTGCGGCCATGAGGCTGGTTTTGGTATAAATGATTTCCATTGTTTTCACTACCTCTTGCCGTAGTACTTGTCAAGCAGTTTCGGATTGATCCTGTCGAGCTCTGATCTTGGAAGCAATGTCAGAAGCTCCCACATGATATCCAGGGTATCCCCCATGCTTCTGTTCACCTCAAAGCCTTGGTTCAGGAACTTTTGTTCAAATTGTCTCCCGAACTCCATATACCTCTTATCCATTTCAGAAATGTCATCTTCACCTATTACCTGGGCCAGTGACCTTACGTCCTGAACATGGGAATATGCCGAAAATACCTGATTGGCGACATCAGGATGGTCCTCCCTGGTAAAGCCTTCACCTATGCTTTCCTTTTGCAGCCTTGACAATGACGGCAGCACATTGATGGGAGGGAATATTGCTTTCTGGTTAAGTTCTCTTGATAAAATTATTTGCCCTTCTGTAATAAACCCGGTAAGATCCGGCACCGGATGAGTTATGTCATCGTTAGGCATTGTAAGTATCGGTATCTGAGTTATGCTGCCCTTCGAACCCTTTATCATTCCTGCCCGTTCATAAAGGCTTGCCAGATCAGAATACAAATACCCCGGATAGCCTTTTCTTGAAGGCACCTCTTCCCTGGATGCCGAAAGCTCTCTTAAAGCTTCACTGTAGCTGGTCATATTGGTCATTATTACCAGTATGTGCATATTATGAACAAACGCCAGGTGTTCTGCTGCAGTCAGTGCGCATCTGGGCGCAGTAATTCTTTCTACAATGGGATCATCAGCCAGGTTTATATACATTACCACCCTGCTTGTAACCCCTGACGACTCAAATTGCTTTCTGAAGAAATCAGCCTCATCATGTTTTATCCCCATCGCGGCAAATACAACGGCAAAATTGCTCTCATCATCCCCTGATATTCTTGCCTGCTTAACTATCTGTGCGGCAAGTTCATTATGGGGCAATCCGTCACCTGAAAACAGCGGCAGCTTCTGTCCTCTTACAAGAGTAGCAAGGCCGTCTATTGAGGATATTCCTGTTTCTATATAGTTTCGCGGGTATCTTCTTCCTACGGGATTAATAGGGCGCCCGTTAACATCATACTTCCTGTCCGCATAAAAGCCTGCTCCATCTATAGGCTCACCTATGCCATTAAAGGTTCTTCCCAGGATATCCTTTGACAGGGGTATCTCCATTGGTTTTCCCGTAAAAGAAACACTGGCATTGTTGAGCGATATACCGGCAGTACCTTCAAAAACCTGTATTATCACTTTATCCCCGTCAATTTGTACGACCTTCCCTTTCTTATGACCTTCCTGTTCCACCTCAATGTCCACAACTTCTCCAAATACAGCCTCCTTGACCCCGCCGAGAATTATAAGAGGCCCTTCTACCTTTTGCAGCTTTAAATATTTTAATCTCATTGTCTGCCCACCTCTTTGCCGTACATATTTTTCAGGTCGTCATAGAAGCTGTCAATCTCGCTTATCAATTCATCAAACATCTCCAGTTTATCTTCCGAAACATTATATTTCATAGTTGTAATCTTGTAAAACAACTCATCATTCTTAACCTTGGATATTGGAACACCCATTTTTACACAATTGTAGGCTTTATCATACAGCCTGTCTATTACCTTCAGCATTCCGTACTGCTTTTTCAGGGATACGTGGGCATCATTCCTATGATAAGCATTCTGCTGAAGATAGCCTACCTTGATAACCCTGGATATTTCCAGTATCAAACGCTGGTCATCGGGCAATATGTCCTCTCCCACCAGCTTGACTATTTCCGAGAGCTTTTCCTCTTCCTGGAGCAGTCTCAAAAGCTTTGCCCTGAATTCCATCATATCGGGAGCAATGTTCTCCTCATACCACGGGCTCAAGTCGGTAATATATCCGCTGTAGGACTTTAACCAGTTAATGGCAGGATAGTGCCTGGCATAAGCCAGTGACTTATCCAGAGCAAGGAAAGTGCTTACAACCCTCTTGGTATTTTGAGTAACAGGTTCTGAAAAATCTCCTCCCGCCGGTGACACAGCCCCTATTATTGTAATAGAACCTTCTCTGCCGCCTAAGACTTCCACATCTCCGGCTCTTTCATAGAACTGGGCAAGCCTTGAGGGAAGATAAGCAGGATATCCTCCTTCAGCGGGCATCTCTTCAAGCCTTCCGGAAATCTCTCTTAAGGCTTCAGCCCATCTTGAGGTGGAGTCTGCCATTATTGCTATGTTGTAGCCCATATCACGGAAATATTCGGCTATGGTTATTCCTGTATAAATTGACGCTTCCCTGGCTGCCACAGGCATGTTGGAGGTATTTGCAATCAGTACTGTCCTCTCCATAATGGATTTTCCGCTTTTGGGATCGATTATCTTTGGAAAGTCCTCAAGCACTTCTGTCATTTCATTTCCTCTTTCTCCGACACCAATATAGACAATAATATCGGCATCACTCCATTTTGCAAGCTGGTGCTGAGTTATTGTCTTACCTGTTCCGAAGCCTCCCGGAATGGCTGCTGTGCCGCCCTTTGCCAATGGAAAGAAAGAATCTATTATCCTCTGGCCCGTAATCAGCGGTTTTGCTATGGGGTTCCTGCGGCTGACAGGCCGGGCATCTCTTACAGGCCACATCTGATACATTTTCAACTCGTGAATCCCCGTCTCAGTTTCCAGCTTTACAAGCACGTGCTCAATATTATAGCTGCCGCTCTTTTCCGCAAAAACCACCCTCCCGCTAATGCCGGGAGGAACCATAAGCCTGTGCTCAACAAGCGATGTCTCCTGTACTTTTGCATATATGTCCCCCGGGTCAAGGTAATCTCCGATTTCTGCAATTATTTCCGCATCCCACAGCTTTTCTTCATCTATGGTAATCATACCGATTCCTTCAGGTATGAATGCTGTGCCTGTTTCGTACATGCTAAGCAGCGGACGTTCTATGCCGTCAAATATTTGCTTTATTATTCCGGGTCCCAGTTTTACCGATAAAGGCCTTCCCGTTGAGATTATGCCTTCTCCTCTCATAAGTCCGGTGGTTTCTTCATATACCTGTATGGTGGCGGTCTCTTTATCAACAGAGATCACCTCTCCGATCAGCTGCCTGCGTCCTACCAGCACCATTTCCCTCATCTTAAGGTCGTAAGTCTCAGCAACCTTGACTACGGGACCGTTAATATATACAGTTTTTCCTTTATTAGTGTCCATCGCCTTGCACCTCATCAAGCCGGCGGGATATACTGCTCCCAATCAGCTCACGGTTTTCTTCAATCAAGGATCTTAATGTGTAATCCACCTGTATTTCCCGTTTCCCATCCTCGGCATAAAAGCCTCCTATTATGTTCTTTTCTGCTTCCTTAAGCTGACATCTGTCCTTTAATTCTCCGGAGGCTATTTCCCGTTCAATGAATTCCTTTAAGGTTTCCAAATCCCTCTTTGTAAAAGTAAATTGTACTGAAGCGGCATTTTCAAAAACAACGGCAGCCTTCTTCAGGCTTGCTGCCAGATATTCCTTGTAGCCTTCCTCGGATACAAAGCTGTCGGCTTTCCGAATCAGCAGCTCTGTTACTTCGTTTATGAACTGCTGCCTTTTTTCAAGCAAACGATGGTGCACCTGAGACTTTGTCTTTGCTATAAGCTGCTGTTTCTCTTTTTCCGCTTTTTTCTCCGCTTCTTTCATTATCTGATTCTTTTTAACCTCAACTTCCTGCAAGAGCCTGCTCTTATTCTGTTCAAAGCCTTCCGCAGCTTTATGCCTTCTATCATAAGCAGACTCTTCAATATCCTTGAATATAATGTTTCTGAAAAGCTCTATCTTATCTTCAACTGATACTGACAAAACTCATCACCTCAAATCTTCAGCCCTATGGAATCTTTAATGTAGCTGGTTATATAATCGCTTCTGCGCCTTTCCCCATGCCTGTCGGGAATAATAGTAATTATGGGCTTGGACGCATCCAGCCGTATTTCCTTAAGCTCCTCCGGAACCTTTTCTGCCAACAGCTCCGTCATAAGTATTATTCCGATATCATTTCTGCTGCATGCTTCATCAAAAGCAGCAAGTATCTCTTCTCTTTCATGAACCAACACACCATTTATTCCTGCAAGCCTCATTCCCGTCAAAGTATCTACATTGTCGCTTAATAAGAAAAATTTCATTGCCGTTCTCCTTTTTAAAATGGCTGAAAGCAAGCCGTTCTAAAGTGCTCCCAGTATCATTATTGATACAATAAGTCCATAAATTGCTATACCTTCAGCCAGGCCTACAAATATTAATGTTTTCCCCAGTACCCTCGGGTTCTCCGAAACTGCTCCCAAAGCTGATGAACCAACTGCACCGACTGCATAACCGGCTCCGATTGTAGCAAGTCCTGTGGATATACCTGCAGCAATGAAACCCATGCCTGCGCCGGAATCACCTTCCTGGGCGGCATGCACAATGTCGGGAGCAAGAATGAAGAGAAATAAAGCTATGAGAAACATATAAGAAACCAAGCTGGCTCTTAAAACGTTTCTGACCTTCCTGCCTCGAATATTGCCTTCCGAACGGTATAATACGGCTCCCAGGCCTATTGTAAATATGACTATCCCTATTGCAATTCCCAATATTGTGTTCATTTATATGCCTCCTATTTATATTTGATTTATATGTGAATTTATCTAACCGGAATCATGCCGTCTCATTTCCGGAGTCTCCTCTTCCAAACAAGCCTACCGGCTTGTATTCCACTCCGTAACCTGTATAGTATTTGCTAAAAAGTTCATAGTACTCAAGCCTGAGACTTTGTATAAACACTATAAGCCCCTCCAAGCCAATAATAAAGATATTTCCAATAATAAGAACCAGTATTCCTGCTGTTTTTGAGTTCAGCATCTCAGCCATGGTGGCAAAGGCTATATACAATCCCACATGATTAAGCGCAAAAGCTCCTACCCTTATGAAAGATATTATATTGGATGCAACGGAAAGAATTGTCTCTATAACCCCGAAGCCTGCCTCTATATAATAATCCCCTGGAGAATCCTCATATAGCCTATGGCCTGTAAGCATGCCTGCAAGCGGTTGTTTAAACACCATTACAAGCAGAAGAACAACCATGATGCCTAACGGCAGGCCTATCCCTACAGTCAGTTTTCCTGTGGCCTTTCCCAATGCTCCAAATATCAGAGTCAGGAAAAACAGGAAACCCGTCAGGCCTTCCCTGCCGAAAAGCCCTTCTTCTATATTCCTGTAGCTGTAATGATTCAACAGACTGTATATATAGCTTATGGTTATTAATATGATTCCCAATACTACTGCACCTATAAGCATTGTTTTTATATTTGCCATAGGCCTAATAAGAAGTGCTCCCATCAATTCCTCCGACCCGAAAATGCTTCCGTATAATGCTCCAAAAATCATGGAACTGGCTCCCAGTCTTGTCAGTATCCCTCCAAAGCTCTTATTTGCAGTTCTATAACTTATCAGCAAGCCTGCTAAAAGAATTATCAGCCCTTGTCCCAAGTCTCCAAACATTGCTCCAAACATAAGCATATATGACAAGGCGAAAAACGGTGTAGGATCCTTCTCTCCGTAGCTGGGCATCCCATACATGCTTACCAGTGACTCAAAGGGCTTGAATAATGAAATATTTTTCATTTTAGTCGGAGGAGCATTTCCCAACCTTTGATTCTCTACATCGTCAACTATGAATATGATACTTTCGTCGAAATATTGCTGCAGTTCAATGCGAACACCTTCAACTTTACTTTCAGGCACAAAGCCGAACATGAAAAACATGCTGCTGCCCAAAGCTGTTTCCTGCTTTAGCTTTTCCGCCTTTTTTTCCAGTTCCAGCAATGTATATGCCTTGGATACAGTATCTCTGTATATTTGGCTCAGCTCCGTTACGGATTCTCTAAGTTCCTCAATCTGTCGTTTTTCATTGCTGATTTTCACATTTATCTGTTTTATCACATCTTCCAAGGTTCCGCTGAATTCCTGGGGCATCTCCAGTTCCTTGTAATTCAAGGATATGAAAATTCTTTCCGCCTCTTCCTCCAGGCTCTTGGGTGTGATCGCAGCAATTACCGTATTTCCGTCCAAAACTGCAGTCTGAAATATTATTGAAGGCACATTTTCAATATTGAGCTTAAGCTTTTTGAAATTCTCATTAGAGAGCATCAACAGCCTGAATTTCATAAAGCTTAAGTTTTTTATCTCTTCCAGCCTTAAATCGATATTTCTAATATATCTTACATTATTCAGATAATGCTGAAGCTTTTCAACATTGGCTGTTCCCTCTGCCATGTCTTCGGAAATATGCCTGATATTATCATGCACCTTCCTCAATTCTGCCATAGTATTTTCATAATCATCCCCAACACATAAATAATCCTCGCGTATCTCCGGCTTCAGGCTGAATAAGTTCATAAATAATCTTATTATTCCTTCATCCTCGGAAAAGTCCCTCTCGGAAATATACGGCTTGATATGTACCAATTCCTGAAGAGTCTGCATATGCTTCTGTGGAACTGACAGGTTCAGGTTATTGGTATTCAACTCTGAAAGAGCATTCAGTATATGAGTGCTGCCGTTTATCACAATAAGTCTTGAAACCTTATCTATGTCCGTAAGCTTTCCTATTATACTCACAATTTTCATTTTCTCTACAGCCAATGGTTTTCACCTCCCCTTAGAGCTCCCTCACGATATATTTATATGCCTGATCCGCCGGTACTTTATACCTTATGGCTTCTATTATTGATATTATGTCCTTTACCTCAAACTCCAGGAATACTATGAATGCAAAAGCGCTTATAATAGAAAGAGCATTATTTCTCATTATGGATTTGAGTTCAAAATATATATGGCGTTCCATTCTTCTTTCCATATAAATGTCTGTGGTTCCGTCATCCTTCAGCATAAAACCATACCTGGTGGATTTTACAATCCTGATGAATTCCTCCAGGCTTTTTGCATAGCACAGAGCCTTCAGCAGATTAAAATCCAGCCTGTAACCGATATTAATGGTATAGTTCAACAGCTCTTCCGGACTAAGCCTATAGAACTTAATACCCCTATATATCCATTGGATATTCAGCAGGTCGGCAATAATTCCCTGAGCTTGCTCCAATACCTTTATATCCTGATTTTCAAGCTTACTCCATTTTTTCTGCAATATGGAGTAGTAAGACATATCCATGACCATCTCGAATCTGAAAGGATTCTCGGAAAAATCTCCGTCAATTAAAGGTATCAAATACTTGTAGAACTCAGAACCCTTAAGTGCATATATGATATCTCTTATATACTTGGCTTCATATACCTTGCTCGTATCAATCCTGCTGTACTTCCCTACGAAGGCATTGTTCCTGAAAGCAGCTGCATCTTTTCCGTTATATACCGCTCTTGCTATAACCTTTAATTCTTCGATTTCATATTTCGCATAGAGGGTTTTGACAAAGCTCTTATAATCCCCTGTAAAGTAGTGAATTATCCTGTCAATGCTCTTTACCATCTTCTGCTTGATCAGGTTCTCCAGCATGCCTCTATGGATACTCCTCGTGTCTACCCTTGCAAGAACTTCAGAATAAGCAGTCCTTTCCTTAAGGTATCCGGCTACTTCTGATACAGATTCCAATCCAAGCAGTAAGGTATAATCCTCATCCTTAAGGAATTCCCCCTCCATTGATTTTATCTTGGTATTCACAGCAGCGAACCTGGTGATATTATCCATCAATCTTACCTCTCAATTGCAAGGAGCTGCTTCCAAATATCCATTGCAGCATCCTCCTTGAAATTTTCAAAATGGGCCTGAAGCTTATCTATCTTTAAATTTACGGCTTCTTCCATCTCTTTTGCCTGAAGCCTGCCGGCTTCAATTGCCTCATCCCGCCTCTGCTTTGCCCTGATAGCAGCTTCCTCCAACTCTTCGTCCAAGCCCTTAAGCTCATTCTTGCTCCTCGTTTCCAGTTCGGTAAGCTCTGCATCCCTTTTCCGCTTAAGCTCCACAGCCCTTGAGTCGAGTTCTATGAGCCTTCTTATATATGCATCTATGTTTTTATCCATATATATCACCTTCATACTATTTAATAACAATTTCACTATTATGTAATATTTAGCAACGAAAGTCAATCGTGCTAATAATATAAGTATTTCTGTTTACGCTTAATATTTCAACTTTTACCCTTTTATATCCATAATGCATATCTTTTGTTCAGTTTTTGCTTAAATGCGTAAATAAGGGCAAGATTTTTGCCCATGCCTTATAAACAAAAAACTTGTGAATTCGCAAGTATCATGATAGAATTGTTATAAAATCTGTAATTCGAGGTAATATTATGGAAATATTTCATAACGAATATTTTTCACTTTTCAGCGATAATGACGAGCTGTATATTTGTGTTTACCTCACCGGATACCAGATTCGCGAATTCAACTCTCTCCTGATGGATATGCCATTTTTGCAACTTAATAGTTTTACAAACTTGAAAAATGCATTGGATGAAGCTTCCGGACTCAGGGTGCGTATAGGGCAAATCAAGCCAAGAGTGGAAGTGGAAATATCTGCTGACGAGATGGAAGCATCAATAAAACTCAATATCACAGCAAAGGAATTTGCCGAAAACAAAGTGCCGATTTCTTCAGAAATAATTGAGGCGCTTAATAAGGCCGGGGTTGTTTTCGGCCATGACAATATTTTCAAAAAACCTATTACCGTTCAGAAAAAAATAAAAGCCGCAAAGGGCACCAAACCGGAAAACGGCAAGGATGCTGTAATCAAGTATTACGAAATCCAGGATAAGAAGCCCATTGTAAAAGAAGACGGAACTGTAAACCATTATGAGCTTAATCTGATTGATAATGTCACAAAAGGAGACTGGCTGGGGGAGAAAATACCTCCCACGGTAGGAAAACCCGGCATGACCGTCACAGGTAAAGTATTGCCTGCCCGAAAAGGAATTGACTTAACACTTAAATATGATAGGAAAACAGTTGAAGAGCATGAAGAGGAAGGCAAAACCGTACTCAGGGCCAAAACAGACGGTGCCGTAAAATTTGAGGGAGACAAGATAAAGGTGGATAATCACCTCATAATATCAAAGGACGTAGACTATGAAACTGGTAACATATCCTTTGAAGGATATGTTACAGTTAAAGGTATAGTAAAGGATGGTTTCTCGGTAACAGCTAAAAATGATATATCAATACAGGGCAGCATGGGCTTGGGAGTAATAAATAAAATAACCTCAAAAGAGGGAAGCGTTTATATAAAAGGTGGTATTTTCGGTAAGAACATATCTGAAATACAGGCAAAACAGAGTGTATTTATAAAGTACTGCAACGAGTGTAAAATTGTGGCAGGAGAAGATATCAATATTGGTTTTTATTCTCTTGACAGTTATCTCGAAGCAAAAAAAGTGGTTTTGGACCCTAAACACGGTAAAATTATTGGAGGTTCCATAAATGCTGAAATCCAGGTTGTTACCGGTATAATAGGAAACAAATCAGAGAAAAGAACATATATATCCGTCTCAGGTTTTGATAGGGAAGCTATTCAGAACGAGCTTGCTCAACTCTTTAAAAAATACAATATTACCCTGAATGAAGCTGCCAAGGCAAAAAAGCAAATCGAATCCTTTGAACTCAATATCCCGGGAGCTGAATACGTAAACAGCAGGGAATACCATCAATATCTTAGAAAATACGAAGATATTCTGGATGAGATAAGGCTGTTGGATGAATATAGCAAAAAACTGCAGCAGATTCTTGAAACCAAAGGCGAAGGTGAGATTGATGTTTCAAAAGCTGCATACCCGGAGACTTATATTCAAATTAAAAATATGCAGAAAAGAATCGATTCAATAGTCAAAGGCAGTTTTTATGTTCTTGATAAAGAGCTTCATCATAAATGAAATAATGCGTCTGCGACGCATTATTTCATTTTTATCCTGTGATATGTCTTTTTGCCTTTTTTTATTATAAGCTTGCCGTCCTTAAGATCCGCGGTTCCTATAATCAGATCTATGCTTTCAACTCTGGTATCCTCAACTAATACTCCACCCTGGTTTATAAGCCTCCTGCCCTCTCCTTTGGAAGGAGCAAGGCCGGTCATAACCAAAAGATCTACTATGTTTATGCCCTTATCCAAATGTTCCTTTGACAATTCAGTTGTTGGTATATGTTCAGAGTCTCCGCTTCCTCCAAACAACGATTCTGCCGTGTTCTGAGCCTTTGCTGCCTCTTCTTCTCCGTGAACCATTCTGGTCAGCTCATAGGCAAGAACTTTTTTCGCTTCATTTATCCTTTCACCGGGCAGGCTGCCCAATCTTCTTACTTCATCCATGGGCAGGAAGGTCAGCAGTGCAAGGCATTTTTCAACATCGGCATCATCAACGTTTCTCCAGTACTGATAGAATTCATAGGGACTGGTTTTTGATTCATCCAGCCATATTGCACCTGATTCAGTCTTTCCCATTTTTTTCCCTTCACTGGTGGTCAGCAGTGTAAAGGTCATACCGTAGGCGTCAGCCCCCTCAACTCTTCTAATAAGGTCAGTTCCGCTTATTATGTTGGACCACTGGTCATCTCCGCCTAACTGAAGCCTGCAGCCGTACTTTCTGTATAGCTCCAGGAAATCATAGGACTGCATAAGCATGTAATTGAATTCCAGGAAGGTAAGTCCTTTATCGTACCTGCTCTTATAGCATTCTGCACTCAACATTCTGTTGACTGAAAAATGAACTCCTATATCTCTCAAAAAGTCAACATAGTTAAGCTTTAACAGCCAGTTGGCATTGTTATCCATAATAGCCCTGTCATTTCTGAAGTCCAGGAACTTCTCAAATTGCTTCCTGAAGTTTCTTGCATTATGATCAATCATTTCAAAGGTCAGCATTTTTCTCATATCGCTTTTTCCGCTTGGATCCCCCACCATTGCTGTTCCGGCACCCAAAAGAGCTATCGGCCTGTGGCCGGCTTTCTGCATATGAGCCATAACCATTATCTGCAGGAAATGGCCGACGTGAAGACTGTCTGCAGTAGGATCAAATCCTATATAAAATGTTATACACTCTTTCCCCAACAGCTCTCTCAATTCTTCTTCATGGTTGACCTGCGCAATAAAGCCTCTTTCTTTCAATACATCATATACATTATATTTTGGTACCATTGTCATAATAAACACCTCCCAAAATTAATAAAAGCCCTTCGTCCACAAAGGGACGAAAGGCTCGCGGTACCACCCTAATTGGCCCTGCAGATATAAAACCTGCAAAACCCACTCTGGAATACTTACATATTCCCTTCCCTGTCATAACGGAGGAAGCTTCCGGCAAAGGCCTACTTGCAATGCTTTCAACCCGCAGTTCAGAGGTGTATTTCATAAGCTTCAGCTGCCGGCTTGCACCTACCGCCGGCTCTCTGGCCGTGCCATGCATCTGATGCATGTGCACGTAAGCCTCCGCAGATTACTTATCCTCATCATTACTGTTAGAAATATAGATAAATTAATTATATAGTCATAGTATTACTGTGTCAATAAAAAGTATACAATAAATGCATTGATTGATATTTGTTATTATATGCTATACAATAGATTATGCATAATAGTTTAAACATAGCTTAGGAGAGAACAGACCATGAAAAAATCCCTGAAAGCAGACCTGGCTTTGATTCTTGTAACTATATTCTGGGGAGCAGGCTTCCCTGCAACAAAAATTGCCCTTCAGACAATGACCCCCTATTATCATATAGGAATCAGATTCGCAGTGGCAAGTCTGCTGCTTTCCTTGCTGTTTTACAAGAAACTGCGCAGCTTAAATAAAAACTTGATAAAACCTGCATTAATACTGTCATCATTGCTTTTTGCAACGTATGCTTTCCAAACTGTAGGCATACAGTACACTACAGCTTCGAAATCAGGCTTCTTCTCAGGCCTTGCAGTGCTTATAGTACCTCTTTTCTCAATATTCTACCTGAAAACAAAGCTGGAGCTGAAAACAATAATAAGCGTAGCTACGGCTACCCTGGGCCTGTTTTTGCTATCTTATACAGGCAGCGATTTTAACTTTAACATTGGGGATTTTCTAACAATATTATGTTCGATATGTTATGCCTGGCAGCTCCTATTCACCGGAACCTATGTACAGAAGCATGACGCGACATTGCTTGCCATTGTTCAGTTATTCTTCGTATCATTGTACGGAATGGCCTTTGCCGTTATTCTTGAACCCATTCCGGCAAATATGTCTGTCCCCAGTTTCTGGTCTTTAATGTTCTCGGCGGTATTCTGCACGGCTTTTGCGTTCTGGATGCAGACTACAGCTCAGAAATTTACCGCCGCATCCCACATTGCCCTGATTTTTACAATGGAGCCGGTATTCGGAGCACTGACCTCTTTCCTTCTGCTGAACGAAATGCTTGGTGCAAGAGGAATTATCGGCGGCATACTTATAGTATCTGCAATGATTATTTCTGAATTTCAGTGGGCCAAAAGCCAATCTACATCTTCTTAGGCTGGAAATATCCACCTAAAGAGGATCTTACATCCATTGTAGTAATAAATGCTCCGCAGTCACATCCGTCGACTATTTCATAAAGCGTTTTCACCTGTTTTCTGTCCAGTATTATATTCAGCATATAGCTTTTCCCTTCCTTGCCTTCGCCCTCAATAATAGTGACTCCAAAACCCGCTTCCCTCAGACTCTCTACCAACTCCTCCAAGGCTTCCTTCACTATTACCTGGACAACAAGACGCCCAATGGACAATCTCTCTTCTATCTTGCTTCCGATTATATTGCCGGCAGCATAACCGGAACAATATGCCAGTATAAGCATCGGTTTATCAATATTTCCTACTACCTTACCCAACACAATAAGATAAATCATTACTTCAAAAAAGCCCAATATCGAAGCAATTCTTCTCTGACCTTTAACAAGCAGTATGGTTCTCATGGTTCCTATCGATACATCTGTAATTCTTGCAAAAAAAATAAACAATGCCTGTAACAGAATGCTCACTCTTTTTCCCCCTATATAATCTGTTCAATAATATGCGATAGTATTATTAATTCTACACCTTTCTGCTTTCTTCCTTCATTTTTTGTGTCTCTGCAAAAATTGGCAGAATTGGAGTCAATATTTTATTGCATTTGATGTCAAAATATATATATGAAAATAAATTATATTCAATTTCAAATTCACCTTAGGAGGGAAATTAGTTATGAAAAGATACAAAATCCTGTTTTCAGCAGCTATATTCCTTTTGATTGTTTTCTCTCTTGGCGGCTGTACCTATGATCCGGCAAGAAGGTACATCCAAACCGACCCCAATGCAAATAACATGGCTGCGCCGAATACTCCGGCCATTCCGAACAATGTGGTCGGAAGGGCAGATAATAACGCTGACGGCAACAAAATATCCGCTACTTATGAGGTAGTGGATTTCAGCTACATTACATGCAATACAAATAACCTAAATGTAAGAGCGGGAGCCGGAAACAAATTCCCATCCGTCGGCACTTTAAAGTCAGGGCAAAAAATCAGAGCCCTCGGAAAACTGGATGGCTGGTATGTAGTAAAGATGCCCGACAGCGGCAGAATCGGCTGTATACCGTCTGCAAGTGCAAGGCCTTACGGTACTTCTGCAAATACCGGCACTACAGGCGCCGGGACTGTTACTCCTTCTCCTAATCAAGGTGCTATAACAGGAGCAGGTGCGGGTACGACCGGAGCAGGCACTACTGGCGGAGGGACAGTAGGGTCAGGTGCCATGAGTTCCGATGAATCAAGAATACTGCAGCTTGTTAATGCTGAAAGGGCAAAAGCCGGTGCAAAGGCTCTCAGTTCCAGCAGTGACTGCACAAGGCTGGCAAGAATGAAGTCACAGGATATGGCAGATAACAATTACTTCAGCCATCAGTCCCCGACTTACGGCTCACCCTTTGATATGCTTAAATCTAATAATGTAAGCTATATGTACGCAGGAGAGAATATTGCAATGAACCAGTCCGCCGAAGCAGCCTTCAGGGCATGGATGAACTCGGAAGGTCACAGGAAAAACATCCTGAATCCCAACTTTACCGAATTAGGTGTTGGAATTGCGCCCAAGGGTAATGGGAGTTATATCTATACGCAGTTGTTTATTGGAAGATAGTAAAAAAGCGGCTTTCGCCGCTTTTTTGATTTATGCCGAATAAGTGTGCTTTATCTGGCAGTCTCTGTCCAGCTCATTCTCGGATGCTGCTATTATAACTGCGCATGCTGAGTCTCCTGTAATGTTAATGGTTGTTCTGGCCATATCCAGTATTCGGTCAATACCGGCAACCAGTGCCAGGCCTTCAAGAGGCAGCCCGACAGTCTGCAGCACCATTGTAAGCATTATAAGCCCCGCTCCGGGAACACCTGCCGTTCCAATGGAAGCAAGGGTAGCAGTCAATACAATAGTGGCCTGCTGGGCTATAGTAAGCTCCAAACCGTACACATTAGCAATAAAAAGTGCGCATACGCCTTGATATAAAGCAGTACCGTCCATGTTTATAGTTGCGCCTAACGGTAATACAAAGCTGCTTATACTCTTTGGAACACCAAGGTTCTCCTCGGTGCACTGCATATTCACCGGCAGGGTTGCGCTGCTGCTGCAGGTTGTAAACGCAATAGCCTGAGCAGGGAAAATTCCTTTGAAGAATTTCATGGGACTGAACTTTGCAAATGCCATCAGGGTGCCGGAGTATACGAGTGCAGCATGGAGTGCGCAGCCCACATAAACAATAATGATTACACTCAAGAGCGGCAGCAGCACCTTGGGTCCGTTTGAAGCAACAACAGGAGTAATGAGGGCAAATACCGCATAAGGAGCAAGGATCATGATTCCGCCTGTAATCTTATATGAGATTTCCGCAAGGGAGTCAAAGAAGTCAAAGACCGGCTTGCCTTTATCTCCCAGTACTACTATTCCGCTGCCCAGTATTAATGCAAATGCGATTATCTGGAGCATATTGCCGTCAGAGGCAGCCTTTATCGGATTGGTAGGTATAATGTTAAGCAGTGTATCAATTACGCTTGGCATTTTGCTGGCTTCTGCCGCTTTTACATCTGATGGAAGCACGAAACCTGCACCTACGCTGAAAATATTAGCCAGAATAAGTCCTAAAATTACTGCAAATGCAGTGGTCAATAGATAGTAGGCCATGGTTTTTCCGCCGATTCTTCCCAGCTTCTTTACATCTCCCAGCCCACATGTTCCTACTACAAGAGATGCAAGTACCAAAGGTACAATTATCATTTTGATAAGGTTCAGGAACAAGGTACCGAAGGGTTTGATCCAGGCATTGGCCACAGCAGGAGAGCCTTGAAGCAGAATGCCTGCGAGTATACCTGCACCAAGGCCAATCAGGATTTTAGTGGACAATTGCATTTTTTTCACTATAACACCTCCTCTTCTATTTATATTTAAGGTAACATACTAAAATGTCTTTTGTCTATTGCTTTTTATGTTATTTTAATAACAACTGATATAATTATTTCTGTAATACAATACAGCGTATTGTATGATACATTGACAATACTTTTATTATAAATAATAATTGTAATATAACTACGGCAGGCAGGTGGAGAAGACAAATGAGAATAAGAAATAATCCCAAAGCTCTTGAGATTATAAAGCAATATGATGAAATCGTCATATTCCGTCCGGGGGAATACAAGGGCAATTGGAATGAATACTTCTCAAGGAGAACAGGCAATAAAGAGGATGCTCCGATACGCGCAGAACTTGGCATGGGCAGGGGAAGATTCATATCAACAAATGGATTGCTTAACAGAGATATAAATTTCATTGGAATAGACCTCCGGCATGAGATAATTCTCTCAGCTCTGAGTAAAGTGCTTGAAATGGAGCTTCAAAACGTAATTCTTATACCTTATAACATTTTGGACATTGAGGATGCCTTCGAACCTTCTGAAGTGGACACTTTCTATATAAACTTCTGCGATCCGTGGCCGAAGGTCAGGCATGCCAAGCGAAGGCTGACTCACAGGCTCTTCCTGGAAAAGTACAGAACCCTTTTGAAAAATGGAGGAAGAATAGAATTCAAAACAGACAGCAGAGAGCTTTTTGATTTTTCTATAAATGAATTCAAGGCCTCCGGCTTTGAAATACTTGATCTGACTTACGACCTTCACAATGAGGATTATCCCGGGAATATCACCACGGAATATGAAGAGAAGTTCATTAAAAAGGGGATAAAGATAAACAGGCTGGAAGCGGTAAAAAGATAGAAAGCTATGCCGCAGCAGAAGAGAAGGACACGGGGACGTTTC
>JAGOLK010000028.1 GCA_017994115.1 Clostridia bacterium
ACAAATTTGCTGTATAATATTATTCACAAGAGACCCTCCTTGGTATTTATTGTGTTTAGCGACTAATATTTTACCAAAAAGAGTGGTCTCTTGCTATTTTTTGTCCTAGAACAATTTTACACTAAGTGAATATTTCAAGGATTATCATTTTTCATATTGTCCAGGTAGCATTGCAATATCAAAACTGCAGCCAGCTTATCTATGACTTTCTTTCTGTCCTTCCTTCTTACATCAGCTTCAAGCAGAGTTCTTTCGGCAGCGCAGGTAGTAAGCCTTTCATCCCACATCTCCACTTCAATGTCCGGAAAATTCTCCTCCAGTATTCTTACAAACTCTATGGTTTTTTCTCCCCTTGGCCCGATAGTGTTATTCATATTTTTGGGCAATCCGACTATAATTCTTTTTATATCTTTCTCACAAATAATATTTTTTAAACAATCAATGTCATAATTTATGCTCTTTCTTCTTATTGTGGTTATGCCATGAGCAATCATTCCAAGCTCGTCACTGACAGCGACACCGATGGTGGCATCTCCCAAATCCAATCCCATAATTCTCATAAATGCTCCCCTTCATTCGTATAATTCTTTTTATAGCATCTTACATCTTGCATCTCTTGTTTGTTATACCACCTTAATGCAAAAATCCGGACAATAAGCGCTGCAATATCCGCAAAGCACACATTTTGAAGAATCGACCACTGCCTTGCCCTTCTCCACACTAATAGCTTTCTGTGCACATTTCCCGCTGCAGCTTCCACAGCCGCTGCACCAGTAATCAATCAGCAGCCTTCTTTTTTTCTTCTCAAGCTTTAGCCTGATATCTTCCGGTACCTGTTTTCCCTCAAAAATGATAACGTTGCTTGCTACCTCTTCATAACTCTGCATTCCAACGGCTATTGAATGCAGGTTGTCGTTTGAAAGTACAAAGTCAAAGCATTGTTTGCTGTCCTTTATCATATTTCCTCCGCCTAAAGGCTTCATTGAATATATGCCCTTTCCTGCCCTATATGCCTCAGCTACTGCTTCAAGCATTCCGTTTACGTCTCCGTCAATTATCCCCAGGCCCCTTTTATTCAATATAGGATGAAGCACCTCAATATCCTTGTATTTTAATGAAGCCCTTACCGCGGCAATGGCATGGGTAGATATGCCAATACTCCTGATATATCCCTTTTCCTTTGCCCTGATGAAATATTCAATGGCTTCCTGATGCCCTTTTAAAGTATGCTCGCTTTCCTGCTCATGAAGCGAAAAAATATCTATATAATCCGTATTTAATTCATCCAGGGCTTTTCTAAGGCTTTTTTCTGCACCTTCCCCGGTATAGGCATAGCACTTTGTCGATATTATTATATCCTTTCTTCTTCCCGCTGCAGCTTTTCTTATATAATCATATGTTCTGTAAAGCTCCGCTGTGTCTATAAAGTTAACTCCCATATCAAAGGCGGCCCTTATCACCGATGCCCCTTCTTCAATATCAAGCCCCGCTTGAAGAGGCCCGATGGTGAGGCTTCCAAAACAGAGTCTCGATACTCTCAGCCCTGTACTTCCCAAAATTCTGTAATCCATCTTCAGACCACCTTCCCTTCCCCAATGCACATAATCAACATGGTAAATGCCATAAATATCATCGCCGTTGCGGCTACTACAATACCTGAATCATTTACTGCGAAGCCTGCGGCGGCTGAAGCGGCAATACTCATCCATGAGTATTTCAGATATTTATACCTGTTGAATATATAGAACATCTGTTTTACAGGCTTGTAAAACATTATGGATATTGCCCCTATTATGCACAGCAGCACTTTTGTCCATATGGTATATCTCATCAGCCTGAAATTCATTGATATTTTCCTGCTTATCACAGAGGTAATAACTCCAACGCCATTGGCACGGGTGTCTTTTATAAGGGCTCCCATGTGGGATTGCCTGGCCAATCCCAGGCTGTCCGCAATTATCAATGCGGCTGCAGTTGAACCCAGAATCAATACTCCTGTAAAAATATTTCTTCTGTTAAATTTTATATCAAAAACCATGAAATAAGCAAGCAAATAACCAAAAACCCCTGCCACCGCCCCTCCGAAATTGGCACCCAGAGACGTCAATCCAAGAAGGAGCGTACAAAATGAAAAATAAGCTGCTGCGGCAGCCTTGCCGCATCTCCTGCCCCTCAGCTCTGAAATACAGCCAAAGACCAAAAGAGAAATGCCGATGAATATCCCTGCGTATTCATTTCCGATGCCGTAAAACCTTGCGCCGATTATGGGATCATAGCCCAGTACAGACTTTTTTATCAATTCGCTGCCTGTAAGTATATCAACGGCAAGCCCTGCCTGCAGCAGCAGGCAGATTGCCAGAATAATCTTCAACCTGTTCTTTAAGGCTATATGAAGCAATATTGACAATACTGCAGAAGCGGCGGCAGTCAGCACTGCATATTCGACGGGCCCCCAATCAAGGTAGGATGCGGGTACTAAAAGAAATGCGATTGGAATCGAAAGCATTGTATATGCAATTATAATCCCGGAACCAAACCAAAAATGCCCCGCTTTCTTTCCCAAAAAAACAGCCGCGGCAAACAGCATCCCGAGTGCTGCAATCACTGACACCGCATAATAAGTAAGAACAGGAGCCCTCAGAACCGAAGTCCTTAAAATACTCATATTCATATCCACTAAAGCATTTACCGAAGCTTCTTTATCCAATTCCTCAACGGCACATTCAGTCAGGTATCCCAGCTTATAGAGCACATAATCTGCAATATCCGTATTCAAAATTATGCCGCTACGTCTTGTATTGTTTGAGTAAAGCACTCCTCCCTTTCCCTCATAAACCACAATGGGAGTCAGTTTATTGCCCGCTTCCGCATTTGCTCTTGAAGAGTAGGTTGATATGAATACAAGTGTTTTTAAACCCCCGTAACTGACAATCTCCTTTACAAATCCGTCAATCCTTTCCAGCACATCCTGTTTGTATGATTGGTAGGCTTCCTCGGACATGGAGCCTTTAAAGGCTTCCAGCCTTTCCATATCCCCTGTCTCTATCACAATAAATGAAGAAGCCGGCAGATATTGCTTGTACAATTCCGCCAGCCTGTCATAATCAGTTCTCTTTCCGCCCGGGAAAGCAGCATTCTCTAAATTGACATCCTCTGTCTCCCCTGAATCAATTTCACCGCTGCTATCCGCCGCAATTAACATAGAACTTCTGTTCAGCTTCTCAGCATCCGCATTTCCGATATAGCAGGCAGTCCCACCCTTCTTATTGATTGCATCGCCTATGTATCCGATGTATTTCTTATATTCACTGTTGGCATTTCTGTCTTTTATACTGTTAATACCCGTATATACAAGACTCCCCGTCAAAAATTCCCTTCTGACTCCCGAAACCACAGTGGCATCCAATTCAAGTTTTTTCCCGGACCCGATTATGAGTTTTGATTTGGCCGCATCGGCTTTCCCCGGCTGCCTGTTGTTTATGAGGGCAACACGGCTGTCACCGGCCAGTCTGTAAAGATGCTCCATCCTGCTGATATCCTTGATATCCAGGTAATCTCCGACTATCATCACTACCTTGCCGTATTCCTCTTCCCGGGATGCAAAAATTTCATAAGCCTTTACATCCTGCAAAACAGCAATTGCTGCACTTAGCGCAGCAACGGAAAATAAAGCGATTAAGCTTTTGTTCAAACTAATCTCTCCTGAACCTTATTGCAGCTACTTCCCATCGACATAAGCCCTTACGAGTTCTTCAAGGAGTTCGTCTCTTTCAAGCTTTTTAATCAGGCTTCTTGCGTTGTTGTGGCTTGTAATATAGGTAGGGTCTCCCGAAAGTATGTATCCCACTATCTGATTGATGGGGTTGTAGCCTTTCTCCTTAAGTGCGCTGTATACAGACAGAAGTATATCCGATGCTTCATACTTCTTATCCGTCTCAACCTTGAATTTCATTGTGTCTTCGAATCTATCGCCCATTATTACACCCCCCAGGTTCACATATATATATATAATAATATAGATAATAATTCATTTCAAGGAAATGTTTGCATATGTAACCGTAATGTCATGTTAGGATGACCTCTGCGGTATGTTCCGCTCCGTCTTCGGCAAGCCTTATCTCATTTCCTTCAAGCTTCCTTCCGTCCAGGATTATTTCTGCCTTTGCATTGCCGCTCCTGTTCTGATTTCTTACTATTATATTATATATCGTATTCTTGTTGTGTCTGTACCTAATATTGTACTCAGGCCAATCCCTTGGTATACATGGTTCCATCACAATCCTGTCTGCTTTTTTCCTGAATCCCAGTATATGCTGCATTCCTACATTGTACATCCAGCCCGATGCACCTGTGTACCAGGTCCAGCCCCCTCTTCCCGTGTGGGGAGGAACGGCGTACACGTCTGCGGCCATTACATACGGCTCAACCTTGTACCTTGAGGCTTCCATCATAGTATTTGCATGATTGATGGGGTTCAGCATATTAAACAGCTTCCATGCCATATCAGAATTTTTCATTATTGAATAAGCCATAATCACCCAGGTTGCCGCATGGGTATACTGGCCTCCGTTTTCCCTTACACCCGGGGGATAGCCTTTTATATACCCCGGCTCCAAATCTCCTTCATCAAAGGGAGGTGTAAGCAGCTTGACGATTCCTTCATCATACTTTACAAGGTATTGTTCTACTGCCTGCATTGCTTCCCTTGCCCTGTCGGGATTTGCAGCCCCCGATATCACTGACCAGGACTGTGCGATGGAATCGATTTTGCATTCTGTATTTTCTGCCGAGCCAAGGGCCGTTCCATTATCAAAATATGCCCTTCTGTACCAATTTCCGTCCCATGCATTTTCCTCCTGAGACTTTGCAATTTCTTTCGCTATGTTTATGTATCGGTCTGCTTTGTTCAAATCCCTTCTCAGCCTGCACAGCTCCGAGAAATTCATAAGTATGTCATACAGGAACCAACCCAGCCATACGCTTTCACCCTTGCCCTTGTTGCCTACCGTGCTCATACCGTCATTCCAATCTCCCGATCCCATTAAGGGTATACCGTGATGCCCGAACTTCAACGCTCTTTCAATTGCCCTTACGCAGTGGTCATACAGTGAAGCACTGACATCCGATACGCAAGGTATCTTGTATCTTTCATCCTCTCCTTCCCTCAGCGGTTCATCCTCAAGGAATTCAACCCTTTCCTCAAGTATTTGCACATCTCCTGTCCTGTTAATATAGTTTACTGTTACATAGGGAAGCCATAAAAGATCATCCGAGAATCTTGTCCTTATACCTTTATTGGAGCCGGGATGCCACCAATGCTGCACATCTCCTTCAATAAACTGATGGGAAGCGTGCAGCAGAATCTGCTTTCTTGCAATATCAGGCAGTACATCAATTACTGCCATTGCATCCTGAAGCTGGTCTCTGAAGCCAAAAGCTCCTCCCGACTGATAGAATGCCGTTCTTGCCCATATTCTGCAGCTTAATGTCTGATAAAGCAGCCATCCGTTCAGCATTATATTCATATTTTCATCGGGAGTCAAAACCGTCACTTTTCTTAAAACATCTTCCCAGAAAGCTTTTGCCTCATCCAAAGCTTTATATACCCTCTTCACGTTTCTGTACCTTTCGCTGTATGCGCTCACAGCTTCAAGGCTTTCCCCCTGGCCCAGCATGAATACCACTTCTGTCTGTTCCCGGGGCTTCAGCTCTATAACTGTTTGAAGGCACATACAGGGGTCAAAACCTGCTCCCAGTGTATTTGAAAGCTTATCCTTCCGCAGCGCTTCCGGATGCTTAAGCCCTCCTATATTGCCCAAGAACTCCCTTCTGTCTCCCGTGTAATACCTTTCCTTTGCATTAGTATCCAGAAAAGCTATCCTTCCCGGGAAATCGGCATTATAGTTATTTCTGGCAAGAATGGCGCCGTTACTGTGCAATTCGGTGTAAACGTGCTGAGCCGTACCTTGTTCATATACACCCAATACGGTTCTTGCATAATATATAGCCGATAGCTTCATTTTTGAATTAGTGCCGTTCCTGAGTTTCAATATGCACAGTTTTACAGTGTCGGAGACCGGAACAAATTCAATCAGTTCATGCTCGATTCCGTTCCAGCTGTGCTCGAAAACCGAATAACCGAAGCCGTGCCTTATAATATAAGGAGCTTTCGTCCTTATGGGATGAGGGGTAACCGACCATATTTCACCTGTTTCTTCATCCCTCATATATATTATCTCTCCCGAGGGATCAATGACAGGATCATTGGACCAGGTGGTCAGCCTGTTCTCTCTGCTGTTTTCCGCCCAGGTTGTGGAGGCACCGGATTCGGTAATCAGGAAACCGAATTTTTGATTGGATATTATATTGCACCAGGGTACGGGGGTATTCATGCCTTCGGTAAGCCTGATTACATATTCCCTGCCCTCTTTGTCAAACCCTCCAAAACCATTGAAGTTCTTAAGTTCAAGCTTTTTCATATCGTACTTGTTATGCTTTTTCCCTTTGCTCTTCCATATCTTGTACTCAAACGCGTTTTTGCCGTTTCTCACTTTTGTCTGTACCGAAAGGAGTCCGTATTTACCCTTCAATACTATCCTTGCCGCTGCCGCAATAAGCTGCTTATCCTCTTCCGGCATGGAGTACCCCTGCTTTATTGTCACTCCTCCTGCCTTATCCCTCATATCTCTTGCATGGCTTACCGAAATAATATCCTGGAGCATATTGTACAGAGGCCTCGAATAGCTGCTCTCCTCTTCATTGATAATAACGATATCAACAAACAAGCCCTTCAATCTCCAGTACTCATGCGCCTTTATAAGCTCTTTTACAAGATCCAGTTCTTCTGCCCTGCTGATAAATACCGCCACTATCGGAAAATCTCCTGAAATACCATATGACCAAAGCCCCGGCTGGCCTTTTCTGTTTCCCTTTATGGAACTTTCCAGCTTCCTTCTAAGGGGGTTCAAATACAATATCTGGGACATCATATTCCTGAAGACTTCTATTTCCTCTTTCTTGAGGCCCAGATACCGCATTTCCACCTGGCTTCTGGTCCATGCCAGCTCAAAAGCCCTGTCAATGGACGAACAGTCATGATATTTTTCTGCCATCAGCATTATTTTTTCTTTGCTGTCGGATACACCCGTTATGTAATTCAGTTTAACAGCCTGCCCCGGCTGCAGCCTTAACCTGCATCTCAGACTCATTATGGGATCCAGTACCGGCCCTACGGTATTGGAAAGAGGATGGCTCCCTCCGACTGCCGCAGGTTTATCCAGCATATTGCCTCTTCCTATGAATTTTGCCCTGTCGGTTTCGTATTGTATTCCTCCGAGAACTTCCTCCTGAACTGTCAGCTCATGAAATGCCCACATGCGGATTCCCTTTTCCTCCCTGGGCCTTCTTACTGACAGCAGTGTGTTGTATTTGTGCAAATACTCAGTATTGATAAACAGGTTGTTAAAGGCAGGATGTGCCAAGTCGGCAGACTGATGAGCAATTGAAACTTCCAGGTAGCTTGTTACTTCTAAAGTTCTTACCTGCTGGCTGTGATTTGTAAGGGTAAGCCTTCTGACTTCCGCATCATCCTCCGGTGACACAATTATCTCAGTGTTAGTGTCAATATCGTCGTCAGTCCTGGAAATGCATATCTTGTCCTGAGAAAATACTACCTTGTACTTGTTGGGCAGTATACTGCAAGGAACCAGGGAATTTGACCAAACCGAGCCGGAGTCGATATCCTGTAAGTAGAAGAACATGCCGGAATAATTCAAAACACTGTCCTCTCTCCACCTGGTCACTGCCAAATCCCTGTATTTGCTGAACCCCGAACCGTTGTCCGTTACCATTACGGAATAATCCCCATTTGACAGCATGTGCACTTCCGGAAGTATGTTGTTGTTCAGTCCGAGAACTCTGGTATATTCTACGTCTTCTTTCACAACTACTTCAAAGGGTTCGATTTTTTCCTTGTAGTCCTTTGCAAAAATCACCTTTGAGGGTATCTTCTCCTGCATGAGTATTTCCGCCGCTTTTATGACGGGTTCCCTGTGGAATCTTTCCTGCAGGATATAATTATTGATAACATTATTCAGCGCCATGAAGCTCATACCCTGATGATGAGCCATAAAGCTTCTGACTATGCTGCTTCTTTTTCCCCTTTTTAATCTTTCGGGGGTATAATCTATAGCTTCATAAAAGCCATAAGGACTATCCAGCCCTTCCTCCTTCAGCATCAAGATATTTTTGAATGACTCTTTCGGATTCACCATCAAAGCCAGAACCGTAGCATAGGGCGCTATTACCGTATCATTAATCAGTCCCCTCTTAAGCCCCAGGCTCGGTATTCCGAAGGCCTTATACTGGTAACTCAGCCTGAAGTCAAAGCTGTAGTAGCCGGACTCCGAAACCCCCCAGGGTACTTTCCTCTTATTTCCGTAATCCTTTTGGCACCTTATTACGAAGTCATATGTCTCATGGAGCAGTGTGTCCGAATAGTCCTTCATAATAAGAAGCGGCATAAGATACTCAAACATTGTACCTGTCCATGAAAGCAGGCCCTTGAAGCCGTCAACCTCGGTCAGCGTCCTGTTGAGCATGAACCAATGCTCCTTCTTGACCTCACCCCTGGCTATGGAAATCAGGCTTGCCTGTCTTGCTTCCGATGCAAGAAGGTCGTAATAGGACTTTGTAAGCTGTTCCTCCTCCTCATTATAGCCTATTGAAAACAATTTTCTTTTATTATCAAAGAGAGGAAGGAAGGACGTTTCTTCAATAAGCTTGTCAATTCTTTCAATCAGCCCTTCCGATTTGAACATCAGCTCCTCATTGTTTTCCTGCGAAATTCCGCTGTTTATTTCCTTGAGAAATGTGATTGCGGACTTATGGAGCTTGATGCCCCAGTTGTATCTCTTCAAATCATTCTTCCCGATAATTTTTGTCAGCAGCTCAATAAAACCCTGCTGCTCAAGCATGCCCCCTTCCAAAGCCTTGTCAAAAATCTCATCAGGCAGTCTCAATTGTTCATCCTCAAGCTTTACAAGCTCCGAGGTGTCTTTAAGTCCCAGGACCATGCCCGAATCAACCGAGGGTTTGTTCTTATACTCCAGAAGCCCTTGCCTCAAGGTCATCAGGTATCCGATAAAATTGCCGCTGTCCACTGTTGAAATATAATTTGGCCTCAGGACCTCCAAGGTAACGGTATCATACCAGTTATACAGGTGCCCTCTCCATTTCTTGAGCTTCTCTATTGTAGTAATTGTATTGTCAAGCCTTTCGAGCATTTCCCAGGTACTTATGTAACCCAGGTCCCTTGCAGACATTATTGAGGCAAGCAGTAAACCTATATTGGTCGGGGATGTCCTGTGAGCTACCCCGTTCGGAGGGTCTTCCTGGTAGTTGTCGGGAGGAAGGTAGTTATCCAATGCACTTACGAAATCCTCAAAAAAACTCCAGGTTTTCCGGGCCAATAACCTTAATTCCGCAATCTCTTTTTTGCTCAGTTCATTTTTTTTCTCCGCTTGAGGCTCACTAACCCAATAAGCTGTTGCCGGAGCGGCAATCCACAGCAAAGCAACGGGAAGCACTGCGATGATTGCTTCCGGAGCTTTGAACATACTCAGCAGCAATAAAACTGCACCGGCTGCGGGACATAACCACATACGCTTCCAATAACTTGCCATATCATTTTTCAGCGCAAGCTCCATATCTGCCGCCGTGACCCATTCAAGCAGGTTTTTTCTTGTTATCAGAACCCTTACCAGGGTTCTGACTATTGCATCCAGCATAAGCTGGGCTTGATGGGGAAGAAATGCCAGTGTAAGCAGCGACTGCAGGAATGGCCTTTTCAGAGTTCCCAATTCACCGCGGGCCGCCCCTTCATTCATCCTCCTGTCATATTTGGTCATTACCACTTCAGCGAAGCTTACAAAAAGCGGGAAAACTGCGGCTATTAACGTGAGCAGCAGCCATACCAGGGCATTTCCGGGCATTAACCATAGGGAAAGAAAAAACAGCAAAACTAAACCGGGCGGGACAAGGCTTCTTCTCATGTTGTCCAGTATCTTCCACCTATTTATAGGCGAAAGCGGATTCCTGATGAACTCTCCCTTTGCATTGCGCACCTTTGAAAAAAGCCACTGCAGCAGCTGCCAATCACCCCTTACCCATCTGTGAAGGCGCATTGAGCTGGCATTATATTTGGAAGGGTATCCGTCAATAAGCTCAATATCCGTGACCAGTCCTGTCCTGACATGGGCTCCTTCAATAAGGTCATGGCTTAATACTGTGTTCTCAGGTATCATATTTCTTAATATCCCCTGAAAAACTGCAAGTTCATATATCCCTTTACCTGTAAATATACCTTCTCCAAAGTAATCCTGATATATATCAGAGACGGCATTTGTATAAATGTCTATACCTCCCTGTCCCTCAAAGACTCTTGCAAACCTGGAGGCATTTGCACTTACTATGTCAACACTGATGCGGGGCTGCAGCAATCCATAGCCTTCTTTTACGATACATTTGCTCTCATCCACAACTGCTTTGTTAAGAGGATGAGTAATTGTGCCAATAAGCTTTTTTGCTGTTTCAATACTGAGTTTCGTGTCTGAATCAATGGTTATAACATACTTTACATCTTTAAGGACACTGATATCTCCCTCAATATGTTCGAAGGATGCTCTTTTGCCTCCCAGCAGCAGTTCATTAAATTCATAAAGAGCGCCTCTCTTGCGTTCCCATCCCATCCATCTGTTTTGATTTTTGCAGAAAACCCTTCTTCTATGGAAAAAAAAGAACTTGTCTTCACCGCTTCCGTATTTTTTATTTAACTCCCTTACCTTCTCGCTTGCTGCCAGAATAATCTCCTGATCCCCTTCGGCTTTTTCCCCGTCATTGTCCTTATAATCTCCAAGCAAGGCAAAATAAAGGTTTTTCTCCCTGTTTGCAAGATAGTATTCCTCAAGCTTCAAAAGCAGCTTCACAGCACTGCTGCCCTTTGTTATCAATGTAGGCATCACAACAATTGCAGCTGCATCTTTCGGTATTCCGTCCTTTAGTTCAAGCTTTGGAAGAAATGCCGGGGGCTTTATATGTACAAGTATCCAATTGACTGCCGAAACCGAAATATCACTTGCCGGAATTAATACTGCAAGGGCTATCATAAGCTGTGTCCAAAACCCCGCTGCACCTTCCCTGTATGAGTAGCTAAGCACCAAAAACACTAAGAACGCCGTTAGAGTAATAATTGAAAAGAAATAGACCACTGCCGGAGAATAAATAAACATCCCCTTGCGGGCAATTCTGTCCAGCAGCTGCTCCTTTTGCTCCCTGAACAGGTAATATCCTATATGCCTGTTATCTTCCACAGAGCACTCTATTAATTTTCTTGCAACCTTTATCTCCGATACCTTAAGCTTTTTGGAAAGGATCTCCAATTCATGGCGATATTTATCCCTTGAAGCAAAGTCCATCTTCTGGTATATACCTGCCGGGTCCTGCCTTAATATTTGTTCAACCTGGCTGAGTTCTTCAAAAATCACCTTCCAATCCAAAGTGGATATAAACCTCAGGCTTGTAATGGAATTACCCATTGAAACCTGGCGGGCAGCCTGTTCCTTGTGTTCCAGTTGGGTGATGCTTTCCGAGGTGGTATGCTGCTCGGACAGCCTTTCATCAATGTAATGTATTATGGGGGCTATTTCTATACCGTGCTTTTTAAGCATATTAAGCAAATGCTCGCCATAGGAGGGGCTGATATTCTCAAGCTGTCTCATGCTTTCCTTTGCAATGGCAAGCAGCTCTTCCGGCTTTCTGTCCTTATATGAAAGAATCTGTTCCGCAAGCTTTTCAGCTTTATGCCATTGCTGCTGCGATAATGAAATGCTTTCACAAACATGCCTTACATGTTCAATAAGAGCCATCCTGATCATTATCGGTATAGCCCAAAGCTCTCCGTTTGAAAGCAGGGATTGGGACTGATAAGCAGATACGAAGCCTACCAGCTGCTTATCATCAAATCTGCCATCAGTATGAGAAACCAATTCCAAGGCTATGGCATAAACCCTCGGATAACCCTTCAGGAATCCCGACTTCAGCCTGGGCAGCTGGTAATAATACTTCCTGGATAAGTTCTGCCTTATTTCCTTAACCTGTTCTTCAATAATATAAAAATTATCCAGCAGCCATTCTGCAGCCGGAGTAACACTGCTTCTTTCATTTGCATATTCATTCAGATCCTTATAAACGGAGGTAATGAACCGAAAGTTTTTATTCATCCTGCCCTCAAGGCTGAAGTAATGTTTTGCCCTTTTACCTACAACATGCTTGCGTGCCAATTCCAATGCGTGTTTTTCCAATTCCTCCGCATTAAGTATCGCATCATATACTTCCGGTTCATCTCTGTCGATAAAGTATAGGAGCCTGCTGAGCAAGTATATCAAAACAGCAGCAAGAACAAATGCTGCCATATAAAAATAATTAGCTACCAAATTCAATATAATCCTCACCATTCCTTCAGTTCATATTTACGCTTCAGAAGAAACTATTTTTTTTATTTTGTCGGTGAACTCGGCGGCAAGCTCTCTTGCATACTCCTCGGATGCTCCTTCTGCATAAACATTGCACACAGGCCTTTCGCTGTCAGGAAGTATAAGAACCCATCCGTTTTCATTATTTATCCTTACTCCTTCAAAGAGTTCAATCTCTCTGTTCTTGTTTTCCTCAATGATTTCTCTTATTACCCTTCCCTTATGCTGCCAGTCGCACTTTACTTCGTTTTTCTCCATATGGAAATGAGGAAGCTCATTTACCAGGTCATACAGTGTTACATTATTGCCTGCTATAAAGTCAATCAGATTTCCTATACCCCAAATTCCGTCAAAGTTAAGTATGTATTGGAACAAAGACTCCTCCATCCCTGCATTATGCTGAAACATCTCTCTCATAATTGCTGCAGGGGTATTCTTGGTTCTCACGACCTCTATGCTGTAACACTTGGCCATTTCCTCTATCACTCTTGATGCCGTATGGGGAACTATAAGCCTTTTGTCCATTCCTGCCTTAAGTATTATTAATGAAGTCAAAGCAATCTGCTTATCCTTATCCAGTATCCTTCCCTTATGGTCAATAAGTACAAAACTTTCTCCATCCTCGCTGAATACTACTCCCATACATGACCCGCTCTTAACAGTCAGCTCGGCTATATGCTCGTAATATGCTTTGGCACTAATATTATCCTTGGCCGGCATCTTATACCTGTCCCAAGTGTTATCCGTCTCTACTGAACAACCCATATTTTTCAGATACATTTCTGCCAGGCCGGCTATCTGTGAGGATATTGAAGCTGCAACCAGCTTTAGCCCGGAACTCCTTATTCTGTCCGTATATTTCAGCATGTTTATGCCGCTTTGGATATAGAAATCCGTGAAATTACTCGCCCTTATTATGTCCTTGATTCTATCTGCATTGCACCTTTTGAAATCCTCCCTTATAAAGCTGTTCTCGATTTTTCTCTCAATGGATCTGTCTATGCTTATTCCTCTATTGCCTGAGAATTCAAGATGCACTTTGTTCTCTTCACTATGATCCTTCCATATATGAACTCCGCCTTCTGCCTTGTAAAATCTGACGGCGAACCTCATTATAGGCACTGCTGCGTTTTCAATACTTATTACTCCTATACCTGTAGACAGCACTCCGGATATCAGTGATTCCTTCATTATCTCAGCAGAGTTCGAACCGTCGCTGCTGACAATAATTCTGGAATCATCCTTCAGTATTGAGCCGAAAGCGGAACCAAGCCGCGAAGCAAATTCCGGCGTTAGGCTTATGTTTACATCCCCGCTGACATCCCTGTGGCCGAATATTGTTTTTGATGCTTTCGTACCCCATACAAGATTTTGGGTCACTACGGCATCTTCCTCAACGACCTTTTCAGGCCATATCTTGATATCCGGCTTTATTATCGCGCCTGTTTCCAAAGTAGTATTACTGCCTATAACGGTATTTTCAAAAATATGCACTCCGCTTTTTACTGCTGCACCGCTGCAAATAACTCCTCCCCTGCACTGGACATTCTTTCCTATATTTGAATTTTTCCATATTATGCTTTTCTTTATGGAGGTTGCTTCTTGTACTTCCGTGTCATTGCCTAATATCGAGGCTTCTATTACTGTCCTGCCTTTAATTCTGCAGTTGTCTCCTATAAGTACCGGTGCAATAAGATTACAGCTGTCGGAAATCTCGCAGCCGTCACCTATCCATATACCCTCCCCACGCTGCCTGTATCCGATTGCTGTTTTGACCTTTCCTGTTAAAATATCGAAATTTACTTCCTTGTATACTCTCAGGTCACCGATGTCATTCCAATAGTCTTTGGTTATATATCCGTACATGGGGACATTGTCTCTTAACAGCTTTGGAAACAAATCCTTACTGAAGTCGAAATTATCACCCTTCTTGTAATAGTCAAGCACTTCAGGCTCAAGTATATATATACCGGTATTAATGGTGTCGCTGAACACCTCTCCCCAGCTGGGCTTTTCCATAAAGCTTGTTATTTTGCCGTCTTCGTCAATAATAACAACTCCGTATTCCAGGGGTACGGGTACTTTTTTCAATATCAGCGTAGCTTTTGATTTTCTATATTTATGAAATTCCAGTGCTTTTTCCAAATCTATGTCAGTCAGAGCATCGCCGCTGACGATAATAAAGGTATCATCATAGAAATCCTCTGCATTTTTAACACTTCCGCCGGTTCCCAGGGGGGTATGCTCAATATAGTACCTTAGACTTACGCCGAATTCTCCGCCGTCTCCGAAATAATCGGTAATCACTGCAGGAAAGTATGCCAGTGTTGCGGCAATATCAGTTATATTATGCTTCTTAAGCAGCTCTATGGTATATTCCATTACCGGTTTATTAAGCACCGGCACCATTGGCTTTGGTATTCCGCAGGTCACCGGCCTGAGTCTTGTACCTTCTCCCCCGGCCATTATTACAGCTTTCATCCTGTCACCTCATAACCATACTTTTGCTTATTTGTAAATTGCGCTATGCAATATTTTCCCCTATAAGCCGGATTTTATAACAACATTTCAATGAGGGTTTTAAACCGGTTTTAATTAAAATTCGAAAAAATAGTGAAAATATTATCAATTAATGTTAAAATAGTATAGAGTTAAAAAAACACTGTGATTAATAATATGGTTATAATAATATCAAGAGAAAGGGTGTTTTAAAGAGATGAGTAAACCAGTATTATCCGCTCACTTTGAATCAAGGACACCGTCAAGTGTCCGACTGGCTCAGATGAAATACGAGGAGCGGAAAGTTAAACCCCAGGCCGTAATTAATGTAGGTATAGGTAATGTTTCACTACCTACCAATCCTGCAATGCAGAAAAGGATGTTTTCGCTTGATGCACCTGAAAGCCCCTTTGCAAAGGGCGTCATAAGGTATACAACAACTGCCGGCCTTATAGAGTGTCAGGATGCTTTTAAGAATATCCTCAAATGTGAAGGCTTCGACACAAGCAAGCTGTTCGTTCAGATAACTGACGGCGGATCTGCTGCAATGGAATTAGTATTATTGGGTGTTTGCGGACCGGCGGGTACTGATGAAAAACCCCTTATGGTAATTGACCCGGCTTATACCAATTATATTTCCTTTGCTGAGAGGATTGGACGAAAAATAGTTACTGTGACCCGTACATTAAATGAAAACGGCAAGTTCAGTCTTCCGGAATTGAATAAAATCGAAGAAGCAATTAAGAAGAACAATCCCGGAGCACTTCTTGTTATACCTTACGACAATCCGACAGGCCAGTTATATGATTATGAAACCATTAAAGGACTTGCTGCATTGTGCGTAAAATACAATATGTGGTTTGTAAGCGATGAAGCTTACCGTGAGCTCTTCTATGACGAAGGCGGCAAGCTTGTAAGCATCTGGGGAGTTACCGATGCTGATGTACCCGGTATCGAAGGCAGAAGAATGAGCATTGAGACTACTTCAAAGGTTTGGAATGCCTGCGGCCTTAGAATCGGTGCCTTGATTACAGACAGCCCCGAATTCAATAACCGCTCGGTGGCTGAATATACTGCAAACCTTTGCGCTAATGCAATCGGCCAGTATATCTTCGGTGCCCTGGCCCATGAAAGCAAGGAACAGATAGCTGCATGGTGCAAGAATATAAGAGAATACTACAAGGAACTGATATTTAATGTATATAACGGATTGAAGAAACAGGAACCGGGCTTAATAGTTTCAAGCCCTGATGCATCCATCTACTCGGTAATCGATGTCAGAAATGTTGTAAAACCGGGATTTGATGCTACTGAGTTCGTTCTGTACTGCGCAGGAGAAGGATCAGTCAACCTGGATGGAGTTGAGACAACACTTTTAGTCGCTCCGATGAAAGGATTCTATAATGTTGAAAAAGGCGAGTACAACCCCGGAAGCACACAGTTCCGTATTTCCTTCGTAGAAACTCCCGATAAAATGGCAAAGGTTCCGGAATTGTTTGTCAAGCTTTTGAGACAGTACGAAGCACAAAGATAAATAATAATTGTTTGTATAAAGAAAACCGCTGGTTATCACCAGTGGTTTTCTTTATATATAATTATGTCTGACGCAAAGGAAACACATTATACTGAATATTATAATTAACTAAACTGTCTTTGCTTTGACCATATGCATTTTGTTGCGGTGTAATTCTGCGCAAAAATCACTATGGTTATTTTTAACAATATTTGAATTTTCGACTAATTATGGTAAAATAAAAAGAGGGTTGTTCTTTTCGTGCGGGCAAAATGCCTCGTCACTAAAGAATCTACCTCTTTATAGCATTACTATTATGGATTGTATCCACAATTTTATTATATAAACTTATTGAACAAATGTCAATACCTACCTTAACATTCGATGAACCGGAAAGGAGAAAACTGAATGCTTGCCGGAAATAATAACCGTGCTTTACAATACAAGAAAGTCAATGATGAATTATTTTTCTTTTACCAGCGATGGAATGAAATGTTAGAAAGTCGGACACTGGACATGTATCAGTACAATATCCTTAACTCATGCGTAGCGTGTATTGAACTTGCCGATGTGATAGATAAAACAATGTCCGGACTATTAACATCGAGGCAAAATGTAGATGATGTAAAGGCTGAAGCATTTGAAATTCTTAAAGCTGATGATGTTATAGAAAAATATAATAAACCTTTACTTAATACCTTACTTAGAATTCTATCAACAAAAATCGACTCAAAACAGCGAAATGAACCAATTGAAGATAAGAATGGTGCATTTTTTATTTCTCTTAATCGTCTTAAATTTCAACTAAAAACTCCTTTAAGAATACTTTATAATAATTACATAGAATACTTATTACAAGAGCTTAGAATAGATATTGACTCCAAAAACTACAAACAAATTGAGCGTCACATGGCCATGGTCATTAGTCAGTGCATTCATATGGGATGGTCTGCTAAAGGACTTATTTTGCTTTCAAAATGCTTTGAAGGCAATCCATCACTTAATGAAAAATGGAATTGTTTTTCTCAAAAAATTGCTAACAAGGTAGAAAATCATTTTGAGGTTTACTACAGCATTAATATTGAAACAAGAAAGGGTATTACTGCAGACAATGTTCGAGAGATTATTAGTTCTTTAGGTCTTGATATAAAGAGAGGTGCTGAGATTATTGACAATGTCAAAGAACGGCAAAACCTTTACACAAAAATTAATTCTGACGCTAATTATATTATAGTTAAGCTGGCTTCTACCGATTTATACGCTGCTGCATTATCTTCAATTAATCGTTTGAATAGCAGATTAAGCGTAGCAACTTTTTATAACACGATTAATCCATGGATTGCAAATTCCCCGCAAATCATCATATATAGTGTTAAAGATAATTTAGCTGAAGCATTGGCAATTACTGATGTGTTTAAGACATATGATTATATTGATAGCAATAACAATGTATTTGCTGATACCAAAAAGATTTTAGTGAACCCCAAAAAATTGCAAATAATGAACAGACTGCATGCGGCATTTTCCTATACAAATTTGAGTAGATCCTCTTACTTTCAGGAAACTAAATATATCTCATTATGGATTGCTATTGAATCAGTAATGAGGACAGGGCAATACGGCGATATTGTCTCTCACATCAAATGTGTACTCCCTGAAATTCTATCCGTTCGTTATATCTATAGGATTATACGAAATTTTACTGAAGACTGCATGCGGTGCGGTTTCAAATATGAACCCTCTCTTAACATATACATGGACTCCCCGGATAAGAAAAAGCTTGTTTCAGATTTAATAAGTATTTTCCGAAATCCAGCACAATACGAAGTCTTTAAGGACTGTTGCTTGAACAATGACTTGTTATATTACCGTTGTGAAGAAATTCATACAATGTTGAACGATACAGCTATTATTATTTCAAAATTCGAACACTACACATTAAAAGTACGTTGGCACATACAGCGTCTTTACCGTATACGTAATGAAATTACCCACTCTGCCTTCCAAGAAGACAAATCATTAATGATCTATATAGAACATTTATACACTTATCTTGCGCAGCTGATAAGTGAGGTTGTATACTATGTCGAACATAAGCAGTCTGAGTCTGTAGAGGAAGCATTTGCAACGATTTTAGAAAGCTATAATACATATATTGAACTGCTTAAAGAAGGAAAAATGCAAAATACAGATGTGTTACCTGATGGAATTATTGATATAACAAAGTAAAAAAGACTGAGAGACACAATCCTTGCGAGATAGTGTCTCTCTTAATGTTTTTGCCGTATCATTTCGATATTGTTCTCTAAGTTACCATGTTGAACCGTTACTTAAATTCTCTACTAATAGGACATATATACTACTTTATAATGTTTTTCAATATTTCCGGCACTGCGTCCAAAGCAGCTCCGACCTTATCCAAGTCCTTTATTCCCCCCTGTGCCATGTCCGGCCTTCCGCCGCCGCTTCCTCCTGCAGCCTTTGCAGCTTCCTTGATGATATTTCCTGCGTGTACTCCCTTGGAAACCGCATCCTTTGATGCCATTGCAACCAGGACTGTCTTTTCTCCGTCAAAGGAGGCAAGCATCACAAAGGAGGTTCCCATCTTATCTCTTAGTTTGTCTCCCATTTCTCTCAGGCTGTCAATGCCCATGTTGTCAAGCTTTGTTACAAGATATTTTACACCCTTCTCCTCTTGTGCCCCGGCTATAAGCTCATCCAGCATTTCCAACGCCATTTTTGATTTAAGCACAGATACTTCCTTTTCCGTATCCTTAAGCTGCTTGAGTACTGTATCCATTTTCTTGACACATTCGCTTGGATGGGCTTTGAGTTTCTCGCACAGCTCGTTCATCAGTTTTTCTTCTTCCTTAATAAATTCGTAAGCTTTTTCTCCTGTTGCCGCTTCAATCCTTCTGACTCCGGCAGCTATGCCCCCTTCGCTTATTATCTTAAAGAAGCCCGCCTGGCTTGTGGCCTTCAGGTGTGTGCCTCCGCAAAGCTCAACGGAATAGTCACCCATTCTGACAACCCTAACAATATCACCGTATTTCTCTCCGAAAAGCGCCATAGCTCCAAGCTTTTTCGCCTCATCTATGGAGGTTTCCTTTGTAATTACCTCATAACTTGCCAGAATTGCTTCATTTACCTCTTTTTCTATCCTATCAAGCTCTTCCTTTGTCATCGCCTTGAAGTGAGTGAAGTCAAACCTTAAACGCTCCGGCGTAACATAAGAGCCTGCCTGCTCAACATGAGTGCCAAGGTATTTTCTCAATGCCTTATGCAGCAGATGAGTGGCCGAGTGGTTCCTGGCCGTAGCCATTCTCCTCCTGGAATCAATTTCTGCTATACAGGAGTCTCCGACCTTAATTTCTCCGCTGACTACCGTACACAAATGGGCAAACCTTTCTCCTGTAACCTTCTTGCAGTCTTTTACATCCAACTCGAAGCCTTCTCCGATTATTCTTCCCGTATCGGCTACCTGTCCTCCGCTTTCCGCATAGAAAGGTGTAATATCAAGTATTACGCTTATCTCATCCCCTTCATTGGCTGAGTCTGCCAGTTCATTATCCTTAACTATAGCTTTGACTGCCGCTTTTGCGGAAAAGTTTTCATATCCAACGAATTTAGTCTTTATGCTCCAGTCGATTTTTGCATATATATCTTCCTTCCAGCCTTCCGCACTGCTGTCAGCCCTTGCTGCCCTTGCCCTTTCCCTCTGGTTATGCATCTCCTTCTGGAAGGTTTCCTCATCAACCGATAGCCCCTGCTCCTCCAGTATGTCTTTAGTCAGGTCCAGGGGGAAGCCATAGGTATCATAAAGCCTGAAGGCATTTTCCCCTGACAATGTGCCTGTATTTGTCAGCTTCAAATCGTCAATATACCCCTGAAGAATTGAAAGCCCCTGGTCCAATGTCTCATAAAATCTTTTTTCCTCAATATTAATTATATTCAGGATATAATCCTTCTTTTCCCTCAGTTCAGTGTATGCGTCCCCGCTTACTTCAATAACCTTCAGGGCAATTTTGCTGAGGAACGGATCTGTCAGCCCCAGAAGCCTCCCATGTCTTGCAGCCCTTCTAAGAAGCCTCCGGAGAACATATCCCCTTCCTTCATTGCTGGGAAGTATCCCGTCGGATATCATGAAGGTAACCCCTCTGATATGATCGGTAATAACCCTTATTGACACATCCTTCTTCGGATCCGCACCGTATTCCACTCCTGCAAGGCTGCAGATGCTGTCCAATATATACTTTACAGTGTCTACCTCAAATATATTGTCAACTCCCTGCATAACCGCAGCCATTCGCTCCAATCCCATGCCTGTATCTATATTCGGTTTTGCCAGCCTGTTGTAGTTGCCCTCTTCGTCTTTGTCAAACTGTGTGAATACAAGATTCCAGAACTCCATATACCTGTCGCAGTCGCAGCCCAGCTTGCAGTCTTCCTTTCCGCAGCCTGTACCCGGCCCTCTGTCAAAATATATCTCTGAACAAGGTCCGCAGGGTCCAAGGCCGATTTCCCAGAAGTTGTCCTCCTTACCCATTCTGACAATCCTGTCCGCCGGCAATCCTATTTTGTTATGCCAGATATCAAAGGCTTCATCATCGTCCAGATAAATAGTAACCCAGAGCCTGTCTTCCGGCATCTTGAATACCTCAGTACACAGCTCCCATGCCCAGGCTATTGCCTCATCCTTGAAGTAATCTCCGAAGGAGAAATTACCCAGCATTTCAAAAAAGGTTCCGTGTCTGGCAGTCTTTCCGACTCTTTCTATATCAGGAGTCCTGATACATTTTTGGCAGGTTGTCACCCTTAAGCTCGGAGGTACGGCCTGCCCTGTAAAAAACGGCTTCAAGGGCGCCATACCCGAGTTTATGATAAGCAGGCTCTTGTCACTCTGAGGCACAAGAGATGCGCTTTTCATCCTTAAATGATCCTTGCTTTCAAAAAAGCTAAGGAATTTTTCTCTTACTTCATTAAGTCCTAACTTTTCCATATATATTCCTCCTGTATATGTTTTATAAAAAAATAAACTCCTCATCCCGGTTAGGGACGAAGAGAACTTCGCGGTACCACCCTAGTTGCCCGAAAGGGCCGCTTTATTGGCTTTCGCCATGCAGTATAACGCCTGCAGCGTCTTTACGATGCTCAGCAGCAGCTTCAACAGCTTATTCCCTGGGATTCTCACCAGCCATCCCTTCTCTGCTTATGCTGCCATATTTTGCAGCATATTGAAAATCAGTCTGTTTACTCCTCTGCATCAATGCAATATTAAATATATACGAAGATTATATATTAGCCGCAAAGCTTTGTCAATAATCCGCATTTGTTGTTGTGATTATCGTGTGATAATGTCACCTTGTAAACTATCGTGATAAAATGTCACTATGAAGAATGAGGTGCATTATCTAATGTCCCAAAATCAATTGACTCGTTTTGCTGTATTAACTAAACTA
>JAGOLK010000029.1 GCA_017994115.1 Clostridia bacterium
TAAAAAGGTATGCCAATACATAATATATATTGGTCATACCTTATTATATCATAAAATATATAAGAATTTATGATTTATGCAAACTCAGGATAAAGAGGATGCTTGCCGCATAACGCCTTCACCCTGCTGATGCATTCGGACTTTGATTCCGGATCTGCAATTGCGGCAGATATTATTTCGGCAATTTCCTTCATGTCATCTTCCTTAAAACCTCTTGTGGTCACTGCCGGAGTACCAATCCTCAATCCGCTGGTGATGAAAGGACTCTGGGGATCAAAGGGAATGGTATTCTTGTTCGTTGTAATCCCGATATCATCAAGCAATTTCTCCGCATCCCTGCCGGTTATGCCTTTTCTTCTAAGATCAAGAAGCATCATATGATTGTCAGTGCCTTTCGAGACAATGTCTATACCCTTGGCTGTCAATGAATCTGCCAAAACCGAAGCATTCTTAAGCATCTGCTCTATGTATTCCTTGAATTCTACACTCATTGCCTCCTTGAAGCATACAGCTTTGGCTGCAATTACGTGCATAAGGGGCCCTCCTTGCATTCCGGGGAAAACCGATTTGTCTATAGCTTTCGCATACTGTTGTTTGCATAGTATCGCACCGCCCCTGGGGCCTCTTAGTGTCTTATGAGTCGTTGTAGTGACAAAATCGGCATAAGGCACGGGGCTTTGATGCAATCCGGCTGCAACAATTCCTGCAATATGCGCCATATCTACCATTAAAAGCGCTCCGACCTCGTCTGCTATATCTCTGAAAACTTTGAAATCCAAGTGCCTTGAATAGGCACTTGCTCCTGCAACAATCAGCTTCGGCCGGCATTCCTTTGCAATAGCCCTGACATTATCATAATCAATTATCCCTGTATCTTGTGACACTCCATAATGAACGAACTTAAAAAACTTACCGGACACGTTGACAGGGCTGCCGTGGGTTAAATGCCCCCCATGGGAAAGATCCATTCCCATTACCGTATCACCGGGCTCCAATACGGTAAAATAAACCCCCTGGTTCGCACTCGAACCCGAATGAGGCTGCACATTGGCATGTTCCGCCCCAAACAAGGCTTTCATCCGCTCCCTTGCAATATCCTCAACAATATCTACATACTCACAACCGCCATAATACCTCTTTCCGGGGTATCCTTCCGCATATTTATTCGTAAGCACTGTACCCAGCGCTTCCATTACAGCCGGTGATACAAAGTTTTCAGAAGCTATAAGCTCTATTTTGTTCCTTTCCCTGTCAAGTTCCTTTAAAATTGCTTCGGCTATTTCACCATCATAAGCTTTGATTCTGTCAATTTTCATAAGGACTTCCTCCTGCGGTATTTTATACTATTACTATATATCATAACAAAGATACGTGCTTAATGGATAAATACCCTCTTTCTTCATCATTACATTTTCTAATGGAAATATTAGAAGCGCTTATAGATGCTATAAGCGCTTCGTTTTAAATGTGCTTCTTCAGCATATCATCAAAGGCCTGCTTGGGCCTTGCCCCAATAACCCCGTCGACCTTGCTGCCTTTATCAAACAGAAATACCGAGGGTATGCTCATTATATCGTACCTGCCTGCAAGTTCGGGGTTTTCATCAACATTAACCTTTGCTATTTCTATCTTTCCTTCATATTCATCAGCCAACTGGTCTATGACGGGTGCCACCATCCTGCAAGGGCCGCACCATGCCGCCCAAAAATCCACCAATACCGGCTTGTTTGATTTTAATACCTCACTGTCAAAATTACCTTGATTTACTATCTTAATATTCTTACTCACTTATTAGTACTCCTTTCAAATCTGCTGCGATTATTATACAGATTCATATATATTATTTTATCCAATAGGCCGATTATTAAATTAATAAACAATAGAAACTGTTCCATTATATACTGTCTTTTGTTCTGATTCCTATAATAACAGGCTTGAATTTTTTCATTTTTTTAATAGACTCATCTTTGAATTTTATTATTAAATATGAAACAGCCAATGCAGCAAGTCCCAGAGCAACCCCGATTGCTTGCGCCGTATTATCCTCCAGGCCCAAAGCCAAAGAACCGTAATACCCGCCAAATATTCCAACCACCAGTGCCAGCAAAGGAAACCCATATGCAATAGTTACTGCAGTCATGAAGTTCATGTTTTCAAGCTCTATTTCAACTTCATCGCCAACTTGGGCTCCCACATCGTTGTCAGCTGTCATTACCATCTCAAGTTTATCCCTGCCTACCTGGCATTTTCCGCATTCGCCGCAGGCTGTACCTCTGGTAAATGAAATCGTTGCCTGGTTTCCTTCTATCTTTACTACTTTCCCTATTTCTCTCATAAGTTTGTATCAATCCTTTTACTTAACATATCTTACTATTGTTTCAATTATTTCTTCAATGCTTTTGTCACTATTCTTATCCTTGAGGGATTCCTTGAGACACTCCTTTATATACCTGTCCATAATAAGGCCTCCGACTTTGTTTATTGCGGATCTTATGGCGGAAATCTGAACCATAATGTCTCCGCAGCACTTGTCTTCCTCAATCATCTTTTGTATCCCTTTAGCCTGGCCCTCAATCTTTTTCATCCGGTTAAGAATGTCTTCCTTACTTATCTCCTTATTATCCAATTCATCGCCTCCCGTACCCCGTACCGGTATATAACTATATTATAATGCATATATAATATTTGTCAATATTATATTTAAAATATTGAGATATTACGTTCTTTCCCAAAAGGAATACCCTATAACTCCAATATATCCCTTACCACAGCCGATGCTATAATAAGGCCTGCCGCCGAAGGCACAAAGGATATGCTTCCCGGTATCTGCCTTCTTTTTGTACAATTTGCGGTTTCCTTGTTGCTGCAAATGCAGTTTGTTTTACAATCCGCAACATCCTTCTTTGGTGAAATGGGCTCCTCTTCTGAATATACAACCTTCAGGCTCTTAACGCCCCGTTTGCGCAGCTCATATCTCATTACTTTAGCCAAAGGGCACACAGATGTCTTATATATATCGGTAATCACAAGTTTTGTGGGGTCAAGCTTGTTGCCTGCTCCCATGCAGCTGATAACCGGTATGTTCATTTCAATGCATTTTATCACAAGGCTGATCTTTGAGCTGACCATGTCAATTGCATCCACAACATAATCATACTCGGGAAGCAGCAGCATTTCCGAGGTTTCTTCATTATATAGCTTTTTATGTATGACTATATCGGCTTCCGGATTAATATCCGTGAGCCTTTCCTTCATTACTTCCACCTTGGGCAGGCCCACCGTTTTTCTTGTAGCATGTATTTGCCTGTTAATATTGGTAAGACAGATATCATCATAGTCTATGAGCACAAGCCTTCCGATTCCGCACCTGCACAATGCCTCGGCTGCATAGGAGCCTACGCCCCCGATCCCAAAAATTGCTACGGTGCTTTTTTTAAGTTTCTCAATACCATCTTTTCCGATTAACAGCTCTGTCCTTGAAAATGCATTCATATATTACCTCCAAATAGGTTGGAGGGACATGGGGACATTTTGTGAGACATGGGGACGTTTCTCCTGTCTCGCTGAAAACGAGACAGGAGAAACGTCCCCATGTCTCTGTCCTCACGTCCCTTCCTGTGCCCCTATTAAATTTTTACCTCTATATGAAGTTCTTCCAGTTGCTTTGGATCTGCGGCTGAGGGAGCGTTTGTCATAAGGCAGCTTGCTGTCTGTGTCTTGGGGAATGCTATTACGTCCCTTATATTGTCTGTTCCGGTAAAAAGCATTACTATCCTGTCAAGGCCAAAGGCCAATCCTCCATGAGGAGGCGTGCCATACTTGAATGCTTCCAACAGATATCCGAACTTGCTCCAAGCCTGCTCCTGCGTGAAGCCCAAGAGCTTGAACATCTTCTCCTGAAGCTCCTGCCTGTGAATCCTTATGCTTCCTCCTCCAAGCTCGTAACCGTTCAATACAACATCATAAGCCTTTGCCCTTACTTTCAGCGGGTCGGTGTCCAGAAGCTCCAAATCCTCGTCCATGGGGCTTGTGAATGGATGATGCATTGCCACGTATCTGTTTTCTTCTTCGTCATAATCCAAAAGCGGGAACTCGGTTACCCACAAAAGGTCATACCTTGTATTGTCAATCAGTCCGAAGCGTTTTGCCAATTCCAGCCTCAATTGTCCGAGAGAGTCAAAAACCACCTTCGGCTTATCAGATACAATAAAAATTATATCTCCTATTTTCCCACCCACTCTGTCAATTATACCGTTCAGTTCATTATCCTTCAAAAACTTTGCTATAGGCGATTTCACGCCCTCGGAAGTTATATTAATCCATGCAAGGCCTTTGGCTCTGTATGTTTTTACAAACTCCCCGAGGCTGTCTATATCTTTGCGGCTGAGCTTTGCTCCAAGCCCCTCAGCATTTATCGCTCTTATAATCCCGCCATTTGCATAGGTCTCGGCGAACACCTTGAACTCCGAATCTGCAACCAGGTCTCCAATATCTTTCAGCTCCAGGCCGAACCTTGTGTCCGGCTTGTCGGAACCGTAACGCTCCATTGCTTCCTTGTATGTCAGCCTCTTGAAAGGTGTTTTTATATCAACGTCAAGAACTTCTTTAAACAGTCTCTTTAACAGTCCTTCATTAACCTCCATTACGTCTTCCTTTTCAACGAAGGAAAGCTCCATATCAATCTGAGTAAACTCCGGCTGTCTGTCGGCCCGAAGGTCTTCATCCCTGAAACACTTGGCTATCTGAAAGTACCTGTCGAAGCCGGACACCATAAGCAGCTGTTTGAAAAGCTGCGGAGATTGAGGCAGTGCAAAGAAATTCCCCGGCTGCACCCTGCTTGGAACCAAATAATCCCTGGCACCTTCCGGTGATGTCTTGATAAGTATCGGCGTTTCCACTTCCACAAATCCGTTTTCATCCATATAATCCCTGGTTACCTTTGCAATTTTGTGCCTGGTGAATAGAAACTGCTGCATATGCGGGCGCCTCAAGTCCAGATACCTGTATTTAAGCCTCAGCTGCTCAGCAGCATTCAGGTCATTCTCAATATATATCGGTGTTGTCTCGGCCCTGCTCAATATTTCTAGGCTGCTGACAGCTATTTCAATATAGCCTGTTGCCATATTTGGATTAATCGCGTTTTCTTCCCTTTTTATGACTTCTCCTGATACAGCCAGCACATATTCGCTTCTGACTTTAAAAGCTTCTGAAAATACATCAGGAGTAATATCCTTGTTGACGGTGCACTGTATAATACCGCTCCTGTCCCTTAACTGTATGAATATGAGTCCTCCAAGGTCTCTTCTCCTCTGAACCCACCCGGCCAGAGTCACCTTTTCACCCAAATTATCCAGGCTTAACTCTCCGCACATATGTGTTCTGTTGATTCTTGCCATAATTTCATCTCCTACATATTTTTTATATAGCCAGCAAGTGCATCAAGGCCGATCTCTTCTTCACTGCCCTTATTCATATCCTTCACCTTGATTTTTCTGCTTTTTATCTCTTCTTCCCCTAATACCGCCACATATTTTGCATTAATCTTATTTGCATATTTCATCTGGGCCTTCAGGCTTCTTCCCATATAGTCCTTCTCAGCCTTTATTCCTTCTTTTCTCAGGAGGTTGACTTGCCTGAGCGCTTCTTCCGCTGCTTCTTTTCCTATGTTTGCGATATAAATATCCATGTAAACAGGCTCCGGTATTTTTATTCCCTGATTTTCAACCACAAGAAGCAGCCTTTCCAATCCAAGCCCAAAGCCTATTCCCGGCGTACTGGGGCCGCCGCATTCCTCTATCATCCCATCATACCTGCCGCCTCCGCAAACTGTGCCCTGAGACCCTATATCCCTGGACACGATTTCAAAGGCAGTCTTGGTATAATAGTCAAGGCCTCTTACTATTTGAGGGTCAATAACATATTCCAATCCAAGAACCTCCAGGGATCTTTTCAGGCCTTCAAAATGCTCGCCGCATTCGCTGCAGACATTATCCAGCATGTAAGGAACATCAGCAAGCTGCTCCTTGCAGCTTTCCTCCTTGCAGTCAATCACTCTCATGGGGTTCTTAAGGAACCTGTCCTTACATGTTTCACAGAGCTTATCAATTTTGCCCGATAAATACTCCCTCAGCTTCTTGTTGTATTCCGCCCTGCATTTGGGGCATCCTACGCTGTTTATCCTTATTTCCAGGTTTTTAACTCCAAGCCTGCCGTACAGAATCATGGCAATATTGATTATCTCTGCATCTACGGACGGGTCGGAACTGCCGAAAGCCTCAATATCAAACTGGTGGAACTCCCTGAGCCTTCCAGATTGAGGTTTTTCATACCTGAAACAAGGTGTTGTACAAAAAACTTTTACCGGCTGAATGTCATTAAACATGCTGTGCTCTATAAATGCCCTTACAAATGGCGCTGTCGCTTCCGGCTTAAGGGTTATGCTTCTTCCCCCCTTATCCTTCATTGTATACATCTCTTTTTGCACAACATCGGTAGTATCCCCTATCCCTCTTTCAAAAAGCTCGGTATGCTCAAAAATGGGTGTCCTCATCTCCTTATATCCATGCAAGGCGCAAATTTCCCTGATTAAGTCTTCTACATACTGCCATTTGTATGATTCTGACGGCAGCACATCCTTCGTGCCCTTAGGCGCTTGCGTTAACATATAAATCACTCCTCCGACAATATTTGTTCTAAAACATCAAGCTTCTTCCTTATCATTGCTTCGATATTCTCAATATAAAGCTTTATATCCTTTATATTGTGCTGCCTTTCTATCCTGTTTTCGCTGTTTATGACAACCTTGGTCACTGCATCTGCTCCAAAGGCAACAATGGTTTGTCTTTCTTCAATAATCTGCATATTATATATACATTCAAAGCCTTTTTTTGAAAAGCCAATGTTCTCAAGGTTTTGCACCATATGCTTCTGCCTGTACAGGTAATAAGGATGCATATCCATATCCCCAAGAAAACCTTTTGTATATTCCATCATCCGGGATACATTTTCATCATCGGGCAAAGCACTTTTCATATACTTTTCGTTCAATACCGAAGCCCTTTTCAATGCCATGGTATGCACCGTAACGCTCTCAGGGTCAAGCTTTTTTATTTCTTCCAGAGTATGAGCCAGTTCCGCCATTGTTTCCCCCGGCAGGCCCAATATTATATCCATATTGATATTATTAAAACCTATTTTTCTTGCAAGCTTGAAGCTCTCTATAACCTGTCCCGAATCATGGGCCCTCCCTATGCGTATTAGGGTATCATCATTCATGGTCTGCGGGTTTATGCTTATCCTGCCTATATTATTCTCATATAATACCTGCAGCTTTTCTTTTGTTATGGAATCAGGCCGGCCGGCTTCACAGGTGAATTCACATTCCTGCCTTCCGAAGCTATTGCCAATGCATTTAATCAGCCTTTCAAGCTGCTGTGCGTTCAGGGCAGTGGGAGTGCCTCCTCCGATGTATATGGTCTGTACCTTAAAGCCATTGATGTTTAAAAACTCCGAAACCCTTCTGATTTCTTCCGTGAGTTTTTCCATGTAGGGCTCTACGTATCCGCGAAACGCGTTTATCGAATTTGAAGTAAACGAGCAATAGTCACATCTGCTGGGGCAAAAGGGTATCCCGATGTATATGCTTATCTCCCTATTATTATAAGGGTATACAAAGGGTCTTTCAATATCTGCGATTTTTACTGCCAGTTCAGCTCTATCCCTGCTGATTAGATATTCTTCTGCCAGCCTTTCAGGTATGACCGTTGAAGGGACCATATTATTCATAAGCTCATGAACAATTTTTACCGGCCTTATTCCTGTAAGTATCCCCCATGGGTATTCCCTTTTGAATACTGCCGCCAGAAGCTTGTACATGGATTTTTTGACCAGACGCTTTGCTTCATTGCCATCTGCAGCCCTTATACCGCTTTTTTCAACAGCTTCTTCATGCTTTTGCCCTTCCAGGTATGTAGATATGCATACAGCAGTTTCACCGGTTATATCCAGCCTGCTGGTTATCAAAATGCCTGTATCCTGCAAAAAGCTTTGGCTGTCAGCCAAAGCTCCCTCAGACCTTACTATTTCGCACTTGCCGAAATACATTCTTACTATATCGGCAGCCTCATTATAATAATCATGGTTAATCAGTCTGATTTCAATCATAGCTTCCTCTAAATATCATCATTGTATATTTGATTCTTAACCTCCGAAACAATACCTGAAGCTATTCCCAATTCCGTGGCTATTTCAAAATCTTCCATTCCGGATTCTATCATATCAATAAGCTCATTATATTCCTGATACATCCTATTCTTATGCTTGTTGGCCAAAATTTTCTTAGAAGACTTATTCATATAAAACCCTCCCATGAAACAGGTATTTATTATCATAGTCTTTCCTTTTGCCCCAAGCATATTCATTTAATAATCAATCAAGCAAAGCTGTTTTCCTGCTTTTCATGCAATATTGTTGTTGAAGGCCCGTGGCCTGGATAAACCATTGTGTCGTCAGGCAGGGTAAAAAGCTTTTCTCTTATTGATTTAACCAGTTCAGTCATGGATCCTCCGTACAAATCCGTCCTACCAACTGAGTTTTGAAACAAGGTATCCCCTGAAAACAATACTCCGTCACAATAAATACTTATACCTCCCCGGGAGTGTCCCGGCGTATGTATTATATTGAGCTTCGTATCGCCAAGCTCAAGTACTTCCCCGTCTTCAAGGTACTTATCCGCTGTCATTTCAATCGCTGTCCCGCCCAACATGCCCGAAAAATTCATGCTTTTGCTCTTCAGCATTTCACTGTCTTCTCTATGTATGCAAACTAAAGCACGGGAGTAATCCTTCAGCTCCTTCAGGGCACCAATATGGTCTCCGTGGGCATGGGTGATTATTATATATTTTATATTTAATCCGTTGGCTTCAATATAGCTTTTTATTGCGGGAAAATCTCCTCCGGGATCAATTACTGCCGTTTCCGTTGTTTTCTCATCATATACAATATAGCAGTTGGTTTGATATATTCCTAAAGCCAGTCTTTTAAATTTCATCATATACCGACTCATCTCCTTCTTTATATTATCTTCTCACTGTCGACAATTACTGTGACAGGTCCGTCATTTTCAATATTAACCTTCATATATGCCTGAAAGGTTCCTGTTTCAGTTTTCACGCCCAGCTCCCTGCATTTTTTGACAAACTCATTGTAAAGCTCTTCAGCCTTTTCGGGCCTTGCTGCACTCATAAAATTCGGCCTTCTTCCCTTCCTGCAGTCCCCATATAACGTAAATTGTGAAACCACAAGCAATTCACCCTTGATATCCAGCAGAGATAGATTCATCTTCTCATTATCATCCTCAAATATCCTCAGATTCACTGTCTTGTCTACCATATACAGCACATCCGCCCCGGTATCCTTCTCGTTTACGCCCAGCAAAACGACAAAGCCCTTGCCTATGCTTCCTACTATTTTGTCATCAACAGCAACACTTCCGCTTTTAACCCTCTGTATAACCGCCCGCATTATTTACCCTCCTGTATATTTGCATCATTGCTTTGCCCTGAAGACATCCACTACCCCTTCGATTCTTCTGAACTTCCTTATAAGCTTATTCAGCTGTTCAATATCGGTAATATCCAAAATGAAATTGATAATTGCCATTTTATCCTTTGTTATTCTGCAATGAAAGGAGCTTATATTTATCTTGCTTTCATTAATAATCGAAGTTACCTCGGCAAGCAATCCCTTCCTGTCGATTGCCCTTATTTCTACATCAGCGCTGTATGATTCCTTTGTCTGGCTGCTCCATTCCACCTCTATGAATCTTTCTTCCTCGCTCAAAAGGTCGGCTACATTGGGGCAATCCTTCTGATGCACCGACACTCCTCTGCCCTTGGTAATATATCCGACAATTTCGTCGCCGGGCACAGGGTTGCAGCACTTTGAAAACCTTATCAATATGTTCTCCACGCCCTTTACCTTGACTCCTGTGCTGCTATACCTTTTCTTTCTTTCCTGAGCCTTCTCAGCCTGGCGTTCGATGCTATCCTCAGTAATCTCTTCAAGCTTCTGGGTTTTTCTGAATTCCTCCTTCAGCTTTGTTATTACCTGATTGGGTGTCAAACCTCCGTAACCAAGGGATGCGTACATATCCTCCAAGCTGTGGAGGCTGAATTTCTTATATATGGCCTCCACCCATTCTGGCCTCATCAGCTGAACGGTGGTATATCCGTTTCTCCTTATCTCCTTTTCCAGTAGTTCTTTTCCTTTTTGAATATTCTCTTCTCTTTTTTCCTTCTTAAACCACTGTCTTATCTTATTCTTTGCCTGTGAGCTTTTGACTATTTTCAGCCAGTCCCTGCCCGGTCCGTTGGCAACAGCAGAAGTAATGACTTCTACGATATCTCCGTTCTGAAGCTTATAATCCAATGGAACTATTCTTCCGTTTATTTTTGCTCCTATGCACCTGTTGCCTATTTGGCTGTGTATTTTATATGCAAAATCTATCGGAGTCGATTCCACTGGCAGATCTACAACATCACCCTTTGGCGTGAATACATATACTTCATCGGTAAACAAGTCTACCTTCAGGGTCTCCATGAACTCTCTCGTGTCCTTTATTTCGTTCTGCCATTCAAGCATCTGTCTCAGCCATTTCAGCTTTTCGTCAAACTCGGACTGGGAGGCCTTGCCTTCTTTATATTTCCAATGAGCCGCAATGCCTATTTCAGATGTCTTGTGCATCTCCCATGTCCTTATTTGTACTTCAAAGGGCTGTCCTCCGGAACCCAGTAAAGTCGTATGAAGGGACTGGTACATGTTTGGTTTGGGCATTGCAATATAATCCTTGAACCTTCCCGGTATGGGCTTCCACAAGGTATGCACTATGCCCAGCACTCCATAACAATCTTTTACCGTGTCCACGATTATTCTTACTGCTGTAAGGTCGAATATCTGCTCAAAGCTCTTGTTCTGATAGTACATTTTCCTGTATATGCTGTAAAAGCTTTTAGGCCTTCCCTCAATATGAGCATCTATTCCTACTTCCTCCAGCTTTCCCTTAAGGACTTCCATAACCTGATTGATTTCATCCTCGCGTTCCTTCCTCTTCTTGGCAACCTTGTCCACCAATTCGTAATACCCTTTTGGTTCAATGTATCTTAACGCCAGGTCTTCCATCTCCCACTTTACCTTTGATATTCCGAGCCTATGAGCAATTGGAGCATATATCTCCATTGTCTCCCTGGCCTTTTCCTTCTGCTTTTCAGGAGGCAGGAATCTTAGAGTACGCATGTTGTGCAGCCTGTCGGCAAGCTTTATCATTATCACTCTTATATCCTTAGCCATAGCTATGAACATTTTTCTGAGGCTTTCCGCCTGCTGTTCCTCTTTTGTCTTGTATTCAAGCTTTCCTAATTTGGTGACCCCATCTACAAGCATTGCAATCTCTTCGCCAAAAAGGTTCTTGCAATCCTCATAGGTGCACTTTGTGTCTTCAATAACATCATGAAGAAGGCCTGCAGCAATAGTGATGTTGTCCATGTTAAGCTCGGCCAGTATTTTCGCCACTTCCAGGGGATGAAAAATATAGTCCTCCCCGGATACTCTCTTTTGTCCGTCATGGGCCTGGGCAGCATAATTATAAGCCCTTTCGACAATCTCTGTGTCACCGGCCGGGTTATACTTTTTTATTATATTCAATAAGTCTTCTAACATAACAACACCAACTTCTGAACGTTAAATGGGCTGCGTATCCAAGTACTACTAAAAAAGCTGGTTGCGCCAGCTTTCACATATTTACATTTATTTTAGTATATATTCCTTCAATTATCAAATATAAATAAAATCTTCAATATTAATATTTAATAATTGAACTTACATCATACCCTTTTAAATTTTCTCTTCCTTTCAAGAATTCCAATTCTATAAGAAACGCAATGTGCACTACTTCTCCTCCAAGCTGTTCCACCAATCTGACCGCAGACATTACAGTCCCTCCGGTTGCAAGCAGGTCATCCACCACAGCCACTCTCGTACCCTTTTTTATTGCATCTTTGTGAATCTCCAGGGCATCCATTCCATATTCCAGCTCATACTTATAGCAGGCTGTCTCCGCGGGAAGCTTGCCCGGTTTCCTTATGGGAACAAAACCAACCCCAAGCTCATATGCAACAGGTGCTCCGAAAATGAACCCCCTGGCTTCCGGTCCTACGATAATATCAAAATCATAATTTCTTAAGTTATCTGCAATGGATTTCACAGCATATTTGAAAGCATCTCCCTCTTTCAGAAGGGTTGTCACATCCTTGAAGCTTATGCCTTCCTTCGGGAAATCTTCAATAGTCCTTATATACTTTGCCAAATCCATAATACTACCCCCATTTATTAATTTATCAGCTTTATATCCTTTATGTTCAGCTGGACACTTTCTGTTCCGTTCCATATGTTATTCTCAATACTACATATTATATCAATTTTTCCGCCGATTTGTAATGTTTTTTGCATATTTCCCAAATTATAACCTATACAGCTGATTTCCTTTTCGCCGTCAAAGACCTTTAGAGAAAGGTGCTTGCTATCATTCCCAACCCCCTTAAAAGATGTGACTGAAAGCTCCCTGAACACATAAAGAGGGACTGCATTGCCTGTGCCAAAGGGTTCCATCAGCTTCAGCAGTTTTGCAGTATCAAGGGTAACGTCTTTCGGCTCAAGCTTATAATCAACAAATATTTCCGGTATGAGCTTATCTTTGCCTAAAGCATTTTCAACTTCAAAATTCATCCTCTCCCTGAGTTCATCTATTTTTTCGGTTCTTATAGTAAAGCCTGCAGCCATTTCATGCCCGCCATACCTTTCAAAAAGATGTCCGTGTCTGGACATTGCCTCAAAAATATTGAAACCGGGTATGCTTCTTGCCGACCCTTTGCAGAACTCTCCGTCACGAACCATAATAAATGCAGGAAGATAAAATTTATCTGCCAGCCTGGATGCCACAATTCCAATAACACCTATATGCCAATCCTCCCTGCACAGAACCAATACCTTATCCCTATCGAAATCAACGCTTTCATCTATCATAGCTTCTGCACAGTTCAATATTCTATTTTCTATCGATTGACGCATCTTATTGTCAGAATCCAACTTGGCAGCTGTTTCCATTGCCTTTTCCGCATTATCGGTCAGCAATAACTCAACGCACTCGCAGGCATCGTCGATTCTGCCCGCTGCATTTATTCTAGGAGCAAGCATGAAGGCCACATTATATGAATTCAGCTCTTTTTCCTTTAATCCGCATACCGCAAGCAGCGCTTTTATGCCTTGGCTGTCGGTATTTTGGATACTTACAAGGCCGTTCTTCACAATTGTACGGTTTTCTCCCAACAATGGAACTACGTCTGCTATTGTTCCGATTGCAACAATATCCAGAAGCCCTTCTGCAAAACCGGGGCTGCCTGCCCTGTAAAGCAGTGCGCCGGCAAGCTTGAATGTAACCCCGACTCCGGCCAGGTCCTTGAAGGGATACCCGCAGCCCGGCTGATGCGGATTGATGATGCTTAAAGCATCCGGCAGTTCTTCCCCGCACTCGTGGTGATCCGTTATAACGACATCTATTCCCAGTTCCTTTGCATAATCAACTTCCTCACAGGATTTTATACCACAGTCTACGGTAACTATAAGGCTTACCCCCATCTCCTTAATCCTTTTCATGGAGTTGAGGTTCATTCCGTAGCCCTCTTCCAATCTGTTCGGTATGTAGTATACCCCATTGGCCCCAAGCTTCCTCAATGTCTTTATCATTACAGCGGTTGAAGTTATTCCGTCTACATCGTAGTCACCGTAAATGCATATTTTCTCATCGCTTCGGGCTGCCTTAAATATCCTGTCTACTGCCTGCTCCATTCCCTTCAAAAGATACGGATCATGAAGTGAGCCAAGGCTGGTGTTAAAAAATTCCCTTGCCTTCGGAACAGTATCGATACCTCTGTTTATCATTGCTCTTATAATTATCTCCGGTAATTGAAACTCCTCAATCATCAGATTAAGGCTATCCATGCTTTTGCTGTAAGCTGTCCATCTTTTGTTCAATATTCATCACATGCCTTACTAAATTACTGGTTTAAGGTTACGAGATATTCATTTTATCTATATCTTCTATTGTCTGAGGCTTTTCCTGCACAGCCGGTTCCTTTGCCGGAAGCTTTTCCGACTCAAACCTTTTAAGCTCTTCCTTAAGCTTTTTGTTTTCTCCTGTCAGCTCCCTAAGCTTGAATTTGTATTTTATTCTTCTAATAATATCAAAAGGAAGCATAATCAATACCCCAATCAATGCAGAACAAAGAATTACCACAGCTTGCGACAGGCTTACCTTATACCAGAGAAAATTTATGACAACTACTCCTGCGTTTTGTACTGCAAAAAATGCAATAAAAACAGCAAAAACCAATGAAATTACAATAGTAATTTGCATATGAAACCCTCCCGTCATTATTGATTAAATATATGTAAGTCACCAAGCTTTCATGTATAAAGTATACCTTCACTGCTCCAAAAACTTGATACTTTAAATCTAATATATAGCTTTTCAGCCGATACTTCAACTATTTTCTAATGCGAAAAGGGATATCGCTTACTACTTATCAAGTAGTATGGCGACACCCCTTTAATAAACTGTATCAGCGGGCTCCGCTTACTTTGAATTTTTGCCTTAAAACCACCCATAACGGGCTTGCAATGAATATGGTGGAATAGCATCCGCTTACTATACCTATAATCATCGGAAATGCGAAATCCTTTATAGCAGGCACCCCAAGGAAATACAAAGCAAATATTGTAATCAAAGTAGTCAGTGAAGTATTGATTGAACGGGCAAGGGTCTGAGTGACCGATACGTTGACCAGATTATCGTAATCAATTTTCTTGCTGTGTTCGCTCTTCAGATTCTCTCTGATTTTATCAAAGATTACTATGGTATCGTTTATTGAATATCCTATTATTGTCAATAACGCAGCGATAAATGTACCGTTGACCGGTATCTGGAAAACGGCATATGCCGCAACCATCATTGCAGTATCGTGTATTAGTGCTGTCAAGGAAGCCAGACCAAACCTCCATTCAAATCTGAAGGATACATAAATCATTATTCCTGCGAATGCAAGCAATACCGCAATAAGTGACTGCATAGCCAATTCTTTTCCTACGGTAGGCCCTATTGTTTCAAAGGAAATATTCTTTGATTCTATTGAATACTTGTCTGAAAAGGCTTTTATTATCTCTGCCCTTTTTTCATTATCAAAGCTTAACTTGGTTCTTACTATGACCTGATCCTTGTTTTGACCTGCATGAGTTATTGTCGCTTCCGGATCGTATTTTTCCATGATTTCTCTTATTTCAGATACCTCAAAGGTTTTCCCGATGGTTGCATGAATAGAGCTTCCCCCTACAAAATCCATACCCAGATTCAAGCCGCCGTTAATTATCAAAAATATCAATCCTACAGCCAGCAGGGCAAGTGATATTCCAAACCATATTTTCCTGGGCCCCATAAAGTTAATGGTCTTCATATTACTTCACTCCCCTTTCACCAAAATATCTCATGCTCTTTAATATGCCTCCGCTGGTAAGCAGCTTCAGCATGATTTTCGTAATAGTTATTGCAGTAAACATGCTGATGATTACACCGACAATAAGAGTAACTGCAAAGCCTCTTATAGGTCCGGATCCAAAGTAGAACAGTATAACACAGGCAATTATTGTTGTCAGGTTGGAGTCAAATATCGTAAGGAACGCTCTCCTGAAACCGCTTTCTATGGATGCCCTCAAGGTTTTTCCCAGCTGCAGCTCATCCTTTATTCTTTCATATATTACTACATTTGCATCAACCGCCATACCCACTGAAAGAACCAAACCTGCTATGCCCGGCAAAGTAAGTGTCGCTTTCATTGCCGCCAGTGCAAATAATGTAAGAGTCAAATAGAGCACTAAAGTTATATCTGCAACAAGGCCGGGTATCCTATAATAGAATATCATAAAAATGAAAACCAGCAGTATTCCTATCTGTCCTGCGTTAACACTCTGTTCAAAAGAATTCGCCCCTAACTGAGGCCCCACTGCCGTTACTGACAGGGTCTCCAGCGGTACAGGAAGTGCGCCTGCCCTAATAAGCGTTGCAAGGTCTCCTGCCTCTTCCATGGTGGCTGAGCCTGTAATTATACCTTTTCCGTCAGGTATTACACTTTCTACTTTAGGAAGTGATATCGGACTCTTATCGAGATATATTCCAATAATTTTATTAATGTTTCTTTCCGTAGCCTCCTTAAACTTCTTTGCTCCTTCCGGTGACAGTTCAAAGGCTACTACCGGAGCCTGGCCCAATCCGTCTTTGCTTGGTGCGAACTCTGCCTGAGCTTTCTTTACGTCATTGCCCGTCAGTATTACCGTACCTGTTTCTTCTTCGATAAATTCCAGCTGGGCAGTCTGTCCGATCAAGTCCAAAGCTCTCTGCGGATCCTGTATTTCAGGAAGCTGCACCTCTATCCTGTCTGCTCCTACTCTTGTAATAACAGGTTCTGTTACCCCTAGAGTATCTATACGTTCTCTAATAGTTGCAACTGCTCTTGCCATCTTCTCATCATTTACCGGATCATCGGGTTTATCCTTTGCTTCCAACAGAACAGTCACTCCGCCTCTTAAATCAAGACCCAATTTAATAAGGTCCTTAGCAGGTACAATTTCATATTTTCCTATATTAAGCCCGAAAAACGCTATATATGCAAAAAATGAAATTATCAAAACTATTGCGAGAAACAATATTAGGCTCTTTGACTTCATTAGCTTATTCCCCCTTATTTGATTTCACAATGGTTATTATATTACTTTTACAATTTTTAGTCAATGAAGAGAAGTGTTCCCATTGCGAACATTAGGATTTCATATGTATTATTTGCTTCTTTTCTTTTTTTATCCAATCAGCAGATTACTGCTTTAAGCTTTGTTTATTCTATTTACAGCCTTGAATACTCTTTGGAAAGAATTAAATAACCTTCTGCAGAGCGGCTTATCTCTTCAATTTCCGCAGGAACCAGTTCCCTTGCAACCTTTGCAGGGCTCCCCATAACAAGAACCCCTGATGGAATTTTCTTGCCTGAAGTAATCAATGAATTGGCTCCTACTATTACATTGTCTCCTATAACTGCACCGTCAAGTATGGTGGATCCCATTCCTATCAGGCAATTGTTCCCTACCGTGCATCCATGAATGATTGCATTGTGCCCTATAGTGACATTTTCACCGATAATGGTCTTATAATCGTTTGCACAATGAACAACGCACCCATCCTGAATATTAGTGCCTCTTCCAACGATTATTTCATTTACGTCCGCCCTAACCACCGTATTATACCAAATGCTGCAGTTTTCACCAATGAAGCATCTGCCTATAATTGTGCTGTTTTCTGCTATAAACGTGTCTTTCCCTATACTTGGCTTATACTGCTTGTACGATATTATCATATGCCCTCCACAACACATGTTTTAAGCAGTAACATAAGTAATCTGCCCTAAAGCATCCCCTTATATTACTGCCTATGTACCATAACTATATATGATATTCCTTTAAATGGTATTCTTATGGGAAGTTCCCTGCCTAACCCTGCTGTTCTGAACATTTTCACATTTCTGATTCGCTACCGTACAGGAAGTCTTGCACGCTGACTGGCACGAATTCTGGCATTCACCGCAGCCGCCCTTTTGTACGCTGTCACTTAATGATCTTTTGTTTATCGTTCTTATATGCTTCATTCTGTTTCCTCCTCCATGTTTTGTCACTGTTATGATTATAGCATATTAGCTTTTTATGGGAAAGAAAAATCTGCCTTCATATCAACAAAAAAACGGCTCAATTCAGGTTTATCCCTATTATTCCTCCTATCAGCCCTACAGAACTCCCCATAAGCATCTTTGCCGCAAAATACTTGTCAAGGCTCAGGCTCTGTCCGAAGCACATACCCAAGGGTACCAGCAGCAGCGTAAATACCAGTCCCAATACTATTCCAAAAAGCCAGCCCTTCTTTAGAATTTTCTTGCCTCCGTAAATACTTGAAATCGTTATGCTTACAATCATTATTATCTGTATTGTCATGTTCATTGATGAATCACTCATACTTGTAAATGACAGCACAAGCGCATACAGCATTATCAGTATGAAAGACGCACCAAAACATATCCCAAGTGATTTTAAGAATACCCTATATATATTAATTCCTTTTTCTTCTGCAGGCGGCATCTTAGTATAACTCTTAAACTTTCTCATAAAAAATAACCCCCTATAGTATTTTTGCAAGGTTTGTTTTCTATAAATTTATTCGCTATAAGGGACATTTATTCTCATATGACGAAAATTCAGGGAAATGAAGAAAAGTAACTTGAGTTCAAGTTACTTTTCATCATTGCTATCCAATACTTTTCCGACTGCCCATCTTGCAATTTTGAGCTTTACTTTATCGGCTCCAACCTCTATGGTTAGCATATCTTCCTTGGCATTAACGACTTTTCCGTATATTCCTCCTATGGTTAAAATCTCATTGCCTTCTTTAACGCTGCTTCTCATTTCCTGAGTTGCTTTCTCCTTCTTCTTCTGAGGCCTTATCAGAAAAAAGTAAAAAGCAGCGATAACAACCGCATAGGGTAATATCCATCCGTACTGTTCCATGCTTCACACATTCCTCCTTTCGTATCTTTCGTTCCACCAGGCAAAAATCTCATAATACCTGTATATAAGTACTGCAGATATAGAACTCAATACATAAATCCATAATAATATTATTCAATATATATGTCAAAAATCCTCCCTGACATACACATTTATACAATATTATTTCACTTTATGTACAATCACTTTTCATATCCGAATTTTTCAAAAAAGTCATTCCTAAACTCAGTAAGCCTATCCTCTAATATGGCTTTTCTTATATCAGACATCAGATTCTGAAGGAACCTGAGGTTGTGAATGGTGGTAAGCCTGCCTCCCAGTATTTCTCCTGCCTTAATAAGATGTCTTATATAGGCTCTTGAGAAGTTTCTGCAGGCATAACAATCACATTCCTCGTCCAAGGGTCTGAAATCCTCACTGTATTCTGCATTTCTGACAACCAGCTTTCCTTTTGAGGTCATCACAGTACCGTTTCTTGCAATTCTTGTAGGCAGCACACAGTCAAACATATCTATTCCTCTTATTGAGCCTTCTATTAAACAATCAGGGCTGCCCACCCCCATAAGATATCTGGGTTTATCGGAGGGAAGCTCCGGCACGGTATATTCAAGCACCTCATTCATTAATTCCTTTGGCTCTCCGACACTCAAACCTCCTATTGCATACCCCGGCAAGTCCTCTTCTACAGTCCTTTTGGCACTTTCAATCCTCAAATCCTTAAAGACGCTTCCTTGTACTATCCCGAAAAGAGACTGCTTCTCGGTGTTATTATGTGCTTCCTTGCACCTTTTCAGCCATCTTGCAGTTCTTTCCATGGACTTTTTCGCATAATCATACTCACAGGGATAAGGGGCACATTCATCAAAGGCCATTATAATATCGGCCCCGAGTGAATTCTCAATCTCCATGACATATTCGGGAGTGAAAAAATGCCTGGACCCATCCAGGTGTGATTTGAATTCCACACCTTCTTCCGATATCTTTCTCAGTTCATTGAGGCTGAATACCTGAAATCCGCCGCTGTCAGTAAGGATAGCCCTATCCCAATTCATGAACCCATGCAATCCCCCTGCCTTCTCTACCAGCTTATGTCCCGGCCTTATATACAAATGATATGTATTGCTGAGTATTATCTGCGCTCCGGTTTCCTTCAGCTCAAGAGGGGACATAGCCTTTACCGTAGCTTGGGTGCCTACCGGCATGAATACCGGAGTATCAATGACTCCATGGGGGGTATGCAGCTTCCCCAGCCTGGCTCCCGTTCTTTTATCTTCCTTTATAAGCTCGTATTTTATAGTCAACTACATATACCTCCATTAAAACAGCAGAATATATTTATCATGATTCATTGTATTTCGCTGCCCATACCCTATGTATAATTCCATCGCTATAGCTCAGCACCTTTAACTCAGCATCTGCAATTCGGTAATATGATCCTTCATGGACTTCTCTGCAGGATTGCTTGGATAAATGATGTATTAAACCGCCTATGGTATCGGCGAGCTCTTCAGGTATTTTTACACCAATTGAGTTATTTATATCAGCTATGCTGGCAGTAGCCTGGAAAATATTGATAGCTTCGCTGTCCCTTATATTGCTTACAAACAGATACTTCTTTATTGCAAAAATACTGGCTATAGAGGCTATTCCGAGAAAAAATTCCAGCATATGTGCATTGCTTATCAGCATTTTTCTTGCCACAGCATAAAGTAAAACCTCTATTACACTGCCGGGCGTATGCCTTACAAGCATGGCCACCATCTCAACCCCTACTACGAGGAGAAGCGTATGCCCCAAAAATTTTTGGAATATATCATAAGTTTCAATTGCATTGGTCCGGAATATCATCACGATATATTTCACAAGGTCTGTCATACCAATAACAATTGCTATTGTAATTACGAATGCCAGTATGTTCTCCAGGTACAGGGTCGCGTTAATAAGCTTTTGCTTAACTCGACTTATTTTCATTGAGACACCCCCCAAAATTAAATAATAAGCATCGCATCTCCAAAGCTGAAAAATCTATAGTGCTCCTTCACCGCTTCTTTATATGCCCTCATTATTTTATCTCTTCCTGCCAAAGCACTTACAAGCATAAGCAAAGTAGATTCAGGCAAATGAAAATTCGTTATAAGACCATCAGTTATTTTAAACTGATACCCGGGATAAATGAAAATGTCCGTCCAACCTTTGTCTTCCTTCAGGCTTCCTTTTCTCTGCATTATCGATTCCAGTGTCCTTGTAGAGGTAGTACCAGTACATATTATTCTGCCGCCCTTTTTCCTGGTGTTGTTTATAATCTCGGCATTTTCAGCAGTAAGCTCATAATATTCGGAATGCATCTTGTGCTCCTCAATATTACTGACCTTTACCGGCCTGAAGGTGCCAATGCCCACGTGAAGCGTCAAATAAGCCATCTTCACACCCGCCTCTGCCAACTGATGCATCAGTTCATTTGTAAAATGCAGTCCGGCAGTTGGTGCTGCAGCTGAGCCTTCAATCTTTGAGTACACCGTCTGATACCGTTCCCTGTCTATAAGTTCTTTCTTAATATAAGGGGGTAGAGGGACCTTTCCCAAACGGTCAAGCACTTCCTCGAAGATACCTTCGTAATTAAATTTAACCAGGCGATTGCCTCCTTCAAGTATTTCAATTATCTCTCCGGAAAGCTCTCCGTCTCCGAATATAAATTCCGCACCTATCTTTGCCCTTTTCCCCGGTCTTACCATCACCTCCCAGACATACTTATCCTTCCGATTAAGCAAAAGGAATTCCATATTTCCCGTGCTGCCCTTCTTAACACCAAAAAGCCTTGCGGGTATTACTCTTGTATTGTTCATCACCAGGCAGTCTCCCTCATTCAGGTATTCCAAAATATCTCTGAAACTGCGATGCACAATTTCACCGGTGTTTTTATCAAGAACCAGAAGCCTGGACATATCCCTTTCGGGGATCGGCTCCTGTGCAATCAGCTCGTCAGGAAGGTCATAGTGAAAATCCTTAAGTTCCATACCGTGCTCTCTTTCTATTGTACTTTTGCGTTCTGATAGTAGTGTTCCAATATTTTCTGATAGTTATAACCTGCTTCAGCCATACCTTTTGC
>JAGOLK010000102.1 GCA_017994115.1 Clostridia bacterium
GAGAAAAACTTTATCTTTATCATAGTACTTGCTATAATCGCTTTTGGCGGTTTTGGAAGAACCTTCGGATTCGGTGGTAATGATTATTAAACTGTAACGACAGGGGGACGTGTCCCAAACGTCCCCTTGTCTTATTTTTTTTGTCACCAAATCAATGCATGTACATATTATGGAATTGGGAAAGGGTGTCAACCATACAGTCCTGACCCAGATGCCATAACTCACCTCAAGCATGGAAGGGGGCTTTATTGCCCGCTTTCATGCTTTAAGCAGGAAACTTGTCACCAAATATACGCATGTACATAAAATAGAATTGAGAAAGGGGGTGACATCATGGCAAACGGATTAGGCTCAACCGGATGTGGATGCGGTGCTCCTGCATCAGTAAGTCCGATCTTAGATAAGTGCATGGGTAACGGATTCCTCTTGCTGCTTCTGTTGTTTGTGCTTCTGGCATCATGTACAACCTTGGGCAGGGAGAAAAATTTCTTCTTTATAATAATACTTGCAATAATCGCTTTTGGCGGTTTTGGAAGAACTTTCGGCTTTAACGGCGGCACAAGCATATAACGGGATTTATTCTTGAAAGGAGGTGTAAATATGGTTGACGGAGTAGCAGGCAATGCTTTTGGAGGCGGAAACTTTGATCTTCTTCAGGATAGCATTGGAGAGACTGTTACAATATTTACTACAAGCGGAGGCCTGTCAGGATGCGGCTTTACAGGAGTAGTACTGGCTGTAAACCCATGTTTCGTCAGACTTATTACCCATATAGGAGCGGCTCCGAGCTGCGCATTGGGCAGCTGCTGCGGGGTACCCGACGGAGGTTACGGCAGCTATGGCAATGTGAGAACGGTAGGATCGGTAACGGATATTCCCCTTGACAGGATTGCCGCAGTTGTACGTAATGCCATTTAGCAAGCTATATCGAAGGGCAGGGGAAGCCTCCTGTCCTTCCTATTACTCTGAACTTTTTGTTTATACAGGCTGTCACCAAATAAATGCATGTACATATTATGGAATTGGGAAAGTCAGAAACCCAATTATGCGAAAGGGGGTGTAACAATGGCAAATGGAATTGGTTATGGCGGAAATTTTAACGGCAATTTCTTTGACTTACTCTCAGACCTTATAGGAGAGACTGTAACAATATTCACTACAAGCGGAGGCCAGTCAGGCTGCGGTTTTACAGGTGTGATACTTGCTGTAAACCAATGCTTCGTCAGGCTTGTAACCCACATAGGGCCGGCTCCGGGATGTGCCCTTGGCAATGCATGTCATAGTCCATGCTGTCCTACAATCGGCTGCAGCGGAGGCTTTAGCAATGTACGTTCAGTAGGCTCTGTAACGGATATACCTCTTGACAGGATTGTTGCGGTAGTAAGCAATGCTGTATAAATTTCTTATGCAGTGAATAAATGAAGGACAGGGGATAGCCCTGTCCTTCCGCTGTTCCTAAGTATTATCGGTTATTATCTTGCAGTTGCCTATGAATATGGCACCTTCATCGATAATGACGTTTTTTACTGTGATATCGCCTACAAGCTTTGCAGTATGGGTAATATGAAGTTGGGAGGTTGCAATTACGTTGCCTTCTATGACTCCGGCAACAAATGCATTTTCGGTCTTTACGTTGCCTTTGACAGCACCTTCTTCTCCGACAATCAGATTGCCGGATATATTAAGGCCTCCAAGCACCTTGCCATCCAGCCTTACAGTACCGTCTGCATTTACAGTACCTTCAAATATTGTTCCGCGGCCTATAATTGTATCTACTCTTTCACTGTTTATTGATTTTTTGCCTGAGCCAAACATTTTACTACCTCCAATCTCCATAATCCAATGTTTCTGATCAGTTAAAATAGTTTGCGGGATTGACGTTTTTTCCATTCAGCTTTACTTCATAGTGAAGATGAGTTCCGGTGCTTCTGCCTGTATTGCCTACCTTTGCAATGGCTTGTCCCTTCTTGACCTTGTCTCCCTGCTTGACCAACAGCTTTGAATTGTGGGCATACAGGGTGGTGAGGCCATATCCGTGGGATATTATCACCATTCTTCCGTAGCCCGCATTCCAGCCTGCGAAGGCTACTATACCATCACCGGTTGCTGAAACAGTCTGTCCATAGGAGGCCGCAAAGTCAATTCCCTTGTGGAATTCGCTGCCCCTGCTGGTAAAGGGGTTTTTCCTATAGCCAAAGCCTGCAGTTAGGGAGGCGACCACAGGTTTGATGGAGGGCTTGGCCATTAAATATGCAAGCTGTTTTTTTATCGGAGCTATGGAATCAGCTATTATTTTTTTCTGAATTGCAATTTTATCGGTTAAGGATGCAAAGTCAGCCTCAATGCTTGCTAACTTCAAGGACATATCAGGGTTTGATTTTTCTGTTAACAAGCTTATGGGAGAACTGCCTTCCGGATAAACGAGTTTGACTTCGATGCCTTCCTCAGGGGAGGGATTAATACCCACCGCTTTTTTGACCTCATCCAGCATTCTGGAATTTTCGGCCAATTGCTTTTTTACTTCTTCGGAACTTCTCTGCAGATTCTCAATTTCAATCTTCTGGGAAGCGTTGATGGTTGTAAGCTTTGATATTTCTTTTTTACTGGCATCATATTGAAGCTTGAGTGCGGATAATGCATAAAAACTTATTCCGGACGTTATAATAAGCAGTGCAATGGATATGGTAACAAATCCGGGGAACCATGCCGGCATCCTGAAGGATTTAACGTTGGACTGACTCTCGGGAATAAACATGAAGGTGGTATAGTTTATTTTGTTCTTCACCAGTGCCTTTTTCAAATGAATCATCCTTTGACATCATAATGCTTTAAAATTCTTATAGAAACAAAAATTTCAAGCTGCATCATTAAATATACAGGTTGAAATCAGCAATGGAGTCAAAATTATCTATTTTTTAATATGCTCAAAATCCATTTTAGACTAAATTTGCCCGAATGTACAGTCCCAAAATTATCAAAGTTTTGGGACTATTGCATTAAATGCTGTATTTCAGGGCACTAGAAGATATCGAATAAAAAGTAAATATTTAGCGGAGAATATATATGAAGAAATTTATGGAGGTATTGATATGAACAAGGTAGGAATAGAAAAGCCCTTGAGCAACGTCAGAAGATATCTGGAAAGCAGGGATTGCACTGTGGAAGTTCTGGAGGACAATACCAAGGAATCCCCCAGGAACCTGAACAAATTCGACGCCATTGTCGTAACAGGTGCGGATTCCAATTTCATGGGCATGGAAGATGTGATGACAACTACAAAGGTAATTAACGCTGAGGGCAAAACCGAGGACGAAATCTACAGCGAGGTATTGAGGGCAGCGGATTTGAAAAAAAGATAAAAACGATGTAGCCTATTTATTACAGCAATAGTACAATAAAGGTATGCACCAATATACGATTTACATGGTTGGCTGCATACTTTTTTCATTGCTGAAACAATTCATGGGGGCAGGGGTATTATGATACATGTGGGAACGTCGGGATACAGCTACAAGGATTGGATAGGGACATTTTATCCGGCCGGTGCCAAGGCCGGGGATTTATTGGGTATTTATTCACGCTCTTTTGATTTTACGGAGATTAATTCCACTTATTACAAGATGCCCAATGCCTTTATGTTCTATAATATGCAGAAGAAGACGGGAGACAACTTTATTTTCACCGTTAAGCTCCATCAGTCCATGACCCATGGAAGAGATGCGGGGGACAAGGATTACGAGGACTTTGCCGGGGCAGTGGATGTGCTGAAGCAGGCCGGAAAGCTGGGATGCCTTGTGGCGCAGTTTCCGTATTCTTTCCATTTTAACAGGGAGAATATGGACTATATACAAGGACTGAAAGAAAGATTTGCTGATTTTGATTTAATGGTGGAATTCAGGAATAACAGGTGGGTTAACGACGAAACCATGGAGTTTCTGCGGGCAAACCAGTTGGGATATATCTGCGTGGATGAGCCGGCTGTGTCAGGGCTTTTGGATCCCAGGGCAATGAGGACTTCCAAAATCTCATATATACGGTTTCACGGAAGGAACGATGCGAAATGGTGGGATCATAAAGAAGCATATGAAAGGTATGATTATTTATATAAGGAAAGGGAGCTTGAGCAGTGGAAGGATAAGATATTGGAGCTTGACAAACAATCTCAGAACTGTTTTGTCAGCTTCAACAATCATTTCAGAGCACAGGCTGTAATAAACGGAATCATGCTTAAAAAGCTTTTGGGAATGATGGAATGATATTTTGACTATAGGAGGGCTTGATTATGAGGACATTTATAGGGGCGGACTTCAGCAGGGATATAAAGGACAGCATTGCGGGAGTACAGCATATAGTACGGGAAAATTCGGAAAGAGGAAGATTCAAGTATGTGGGCAACTTTCACCTGACACTTAAGTTCCTTGGCGAAATTGAGCAGGCCAAAGCACCGGACATAGG
>JAGOLK010000103.1:0-1834 GCA_017994115.1 Clostridia bacterium
AGTCCCTCATTGTGGGTAAACAGCACTCCGAAATCACCATCCGGAGTAACTGCAGGTACGAGAATGCATCCATACATTCCCGAGTGTCCGCGGGGCTCCAGCATCAGCATACGGCGCAGCCCGTCATAGTTCTGATTTACATAGTCGCGTTTTTCAAGGATTGTATTGCCCGGTATGGGCGGAAAACCTGCTGTAATTATGCGCAGCGGCTCCCCCGCCGTATGTGCGTCAATACATGTAATATAGCGGGAAAAATTCATCATAGAAACCCCTCCGTTATTAATTGGAATTGCTTTACGGTTACGGATTTAATTTTTGGCCGATACCTCGCTCTATAGCCTTGTTATGTATATTTTCGGCGACAAAAATATCAAACAGCGCCATTCCGACAGATTTGTAGAACGTAGTCCTGCTGCGGTCAATACTGTTAGCTTTGACAGCTGAATAGAGTGTCTGGATATTTTCTTCCTTGAACCAACCCTTTTCGCAAGGGGTTGCAAGATCCCCCGATTCCTCCTTGGCAAGGTCAACATCAATATAAATCTTTTCAAGCAATTTATAAATGCTCTCCGGGTACTCCCGCATATTGGGTTTGTAAGATCCAATGCCGATAAAATGCTTCCCTTCCAAGAGCTCTGCGTCATCAGGCAGCACCGGAGTAAAAGAGGTCGTTGCGGTAATAATTATATCCGACTTTTTGACCAGATCCCCCGAGCTTGCCGCAGGTATAATATTGACTCCGGGCAGCTTTTCTTTGAGCCGTTTTGCAAATTCTTCGCTTTTCCATGGGGTGATATTATAAACGTAGATATTCTCTATATCACGGACTGCCGTTGCATATTGTGCCTGATAAAAAGCCTGGACCCCGGTACCGACAATGCCAAGATTATGGCAGTTTTCCCCTGATGTGTATTTAATCCCCGCTGCGCCTACAGCTCCTGTGCGGTAGGCGGTAATTGAAGCGCCGTCTAAAAAACAATCGATTGTGCCGGTTTTTGGATTGTTGAGCAGCATGACCCCCTGTATCGTCGGCAGATTGTATTTGGAATTCTCCTGGGACAGGGTCAGGATCTTGGTTCCCTTTATCCGATCGGTGAAGCAGGGCATGTAGAGATATGTCTCAGTATTGTTCACATTGACTTTTATGCGATCCGGCTGGATGAACTGTTTCTTGTCGTAGATTTCCATGGCGTGCTCTACGGCCTCAATCATTTCATTAAAATCAACAAGTGAAGAAATATCTAGTTTGTTTAAGTATAACATGCTTAACCTCCTTTTATTCCAAAGTTTGCTCCTTTTTGTCTTCAGTCACTGTCTTCAAGGGCATAATTGTGAGAACACATTTCAGGGTTATCGAAACCAATACAATAGTACCCCCTAACAATGCAAAAATACCGGGGGCCTCACCCAGCGCCAGAAACACCAATACAGGATTCAGTATAGGTTCAACTATGGAAATCAGCACCGCTTCCAAGGCTGTCGCCTTTTTTATAGCTGCAGAATAAAGTATATGGGGTATACCCAGTTGAAATACTCCAAGTATCAGCAGGAAAAGCCAGCCCGAAGTGCTTGGTACGGAACGGCAGAGAAAAGGAAGCCCAATAATAGCGGTAATAATATTTGCCAGCAAAGTCGATTCCAGGGGAGAGCCGTCTTTTTGCATCCTCATGAAAATCACAAAAAATGCATAAGTAATACCACTCAGCAATGCACAAAAATTCCCCCATAGTCCTTCGGTACTCAGGCTGTCAACAAAGAATAATCCCATCCCCCCCATTACCACGGCAACTGTCAGCCAATCGTATTTTGTGGTCTTTTCCTTAAGCAGCCAAAA
>JAGOLK010000103.1:1934-4414 GCA_017994115.1 Clostridia bacterium
CCTTTATTGGATATATCCCTTTCATACTCTTCCATATCCTTATCATCCTTCGGCACATAATGATGGTTCAGCACATAATCCCATTTGCAGCCGTCAAAATATATTATTTCCGATTCATCCACCTCCAGGACATATACTATCTCAGTATCCGTGGGCCTTAGCATATATTCCTCGCTAATGGAACACCATATCGGAAATTCCACTCCCTCCGGCTTGGGGACCATCTTATCTGCAGCATTAACGAACCAACTGTATAAATTGATGATATAATCTGCAATCAGATCAAATTTTTCTACCAGGTGCTTCCTTTTGATACGCACGACACCCTCTTTTTTCAAATCTTCCAGACTCCTTATATCCTGCCTCGTCCAAAGGGTCACCTTTCTTGCTGAAGCTTTTGGTTCTGCCAATCCCATTACCCCCTAACTTTGTGACATGCACCTTACATAGTCTATTCCTGCTGCCTTTGCCTGTTTTCCAAGTTGATTGTACGCAAGGGTATACTCTTTGCCGTCCTTTATAAAATGTGTTGCGCATTGCCGGAACTCAAAATCTACGTTTGCTTTAATACATTGTTCGCGTACATCGAGTACCCATTCATAGTATAATGGGCGGGCGCCTATACCGTACTCACCGCCCACAATTACCAAATCAGTTTTAGATAAGTAGGGCTCAATATTAACCGCTTCTATCAGCGGCTGCAGTATAATATTCCTTTTTTTTATTGGCTGCGCAGACAAAATGGGCAGGCGTTCATCGACAGCTTGCTGATTCTCACAGGAAACACCGACCGTTACATTATCATAACCTTCTCCCCAATCAGAAGGCTTACATAACTCAAAGCGTTCAATACGTTTTGTGAGGAAAATGAAGCGGCAGTCAGAGCGCATACGAATCATCTCCCAGCACTCACCGCGCCAATCATCCGCCTCCTCAATCAAGAAATCACCTTGAAAACAAACGTAAACCGTCCCGGGCTTCATTTTATACTCACCGTTTTTCTTCTTTTCGATGGGAGCATAATAGTTTTTGGTTTTTTCAATTTTCTCTGTGTCAATACCGCGTTTCCCATCTCCTTTATAAATATAACAATAGCGGCAGCCTTCGCTGTGTCGGTGACACCCGCGCCACGGATTCCATATGGACATTTTTAATCACCCCCATGGTTTCCTCATAAAAAAGTCCTCCTGGTAACATATTATCTTAGTATTACCAAAAGGACAACCCGTTGCCAGCATTCCAAATCATTCTGAAGAATATTGTAATTCGGTTATGAGGAGTACTATAATAAAACTGGACAATGCAAATAAATTTTAGGGGGTTGAAATCATGCAATTAGAGAAACAGTTAGAAAGAATTGTAGGGCTCATGTCGGATATTAATGCGGATATCCATATGATTGGCCCTTCCTCCGGCCTTGAATATCTGACGGGAATCAATCCTCATCCCGATGAAAGGTTCAAAGCGCTGTTCATCCTAAAAGATAAGAGGCATTTTTACATATCTCCGGAAATATACTATGAAGAAACCCGGGAACTCTTGGGTGAAAAGGAGGACATATTTGTATGGAGCGATACGGACGGCTTCCTGACCGCAATAGAGAAAGCCGATAAAAAATACGGTCTTGCAGGAAAAGTCATTGCGGTAAATGACGGCATCGTAGCTATAAATATGCTGGATATAGGAAGCTTCTTAGACGTAAAATTCATAAATGGAAATAGTATACTGGAAGATGTCAGAATCCGAAAAACTCAAGAAGAAAAGGATTGCATGAGAAAAGCAGCAAAAATTGCTGACGAAGTGGTTGAAGAAACAATAAAGTTGATAAAGCCGGGGTTAACAGAAAGAGATATTGCAAAAAAGCTTGAAGAACTTTATACAGAAAAAGGTGTAAGCATGTCCTTCCACCCCATCGTGGCATCAGGGCCTAATACTTCGAAGCCTCATTACAATGGGGATAGCAGGGTCATACAAGAACGGGATATAATAATAATCGATACCGGCTGCAGGTATAAAGGCTACTGCTCCGATATTTCAAGAACGATTTTCATAGGTGAACCCACGGAAGAACAAAGAAAGATATTCGATATCTGTGTAAAAGCGACAACTACAGGTGAAATGGCAGTCAGAGAAGGTATCCCTGCTGAAGAAGTTGATATGGCTGCCCGTAATATAATTAAAGCAGCAGGCTACGGGGAATACTTCCTCAACAGGACCGGCCACGGTATAGGTATTGCTGTCCACGAAGGCCCGTACATAAGAACCGGCAACAAGCAGATCCTCGAAGATGGAATGTGCTTCAGCATAGAGCCTGGAATATATATTTCCGGAAAATTCGGCATGAGAGTTGAAAACATAGTTCTGGTAGAAAACGGCAAGGCAGAAATACTCAATAAAGTTACCAAGGACATCATTATTGTTTAATCATTTGAGCAAATTAAATATATACAAAAGCACTGCATTATATAAAATGCAGTGCT
>JAGOLK010000104.1 GCA_017994115.1 Clostridia bacterium
CCTATCATCATATGGGAGAGGCTCGTTGTCAACCGGGATCCTTAAAAATTTTTCTCCTACTGAAAGTGACATTTTCATACGATAATTAAGTCACTTTTAGGGTGACATTTTCACAAAGTATTGACACATGAAATTTTTGTACTGCGGTTTTTTCTGTCTCCAAGAACATACATGCTTATAAAATAACGAAAAATACCGGCTTTTTTTACTGCAAAGCCCTTTACTTCTTTCCTGAAAACCTTGAGAACACTTCTCTCATTTGTGCAAGGCTCATAACCGCCATATCTGGTTTTTTCCAATATCGTTATAACCTTTGAAATATGGTCAAGGCTTTCCCTGAAACTTAATCCCACTCTGTTCATAAATTCCCTGAGCGTCTCTTCTGTCTTCATCTCAAATCCCGCACGTCTCAAATATCTGTTAATATCCTTTATATAATCTTCAGCAAACTTTCTCCCGCTGCTGCGTCCAAGGCCAATTTCTGTTATTACCTGCTTAACATACAAAAATATAACTCTTGCGGTCAGAGCTGACAAAGCAATCAGTAGTATTATTTTTGAAAAATCGTATGATTTTTTTATATCACCGTTAATTGTACCGTTTCCGACCCTTTCCCCACCTTCAGGCTGCCCAAAGTATCCAGGTTTACCGGCTCTTTCATTTTCCACCGTAACTGTGCCATTGGCAGCTCCCTCAAATACCTCATCCTTTACACTCTCGGGCTCAAGAAATTCAACCACCGGATATTGCGGGGTAGGCTCAAAGGTTACCCATCCATATCCGTCAAAGAAAACCTCCACCCAGGCGTGAGCATCGGTACCCCTTACCTCTCTTTCTTCATCCCCTTCATATCTTGCTATAAATCCTTCCACATACCTGCAGGGTATTCCCGAAGCCCTCAGCAGTACCGCCATGGAGGTTGCAAAGTATGTGCAATAGCCTTCTTTTCCTTCAAAAAGAAAATAGTCAGTGAATTCTTTATTTGAAGGCAGCTGCGGCGGTTTGAGAGAATACATATAATTTTGGCGCAGATATTTCTCTATGGCTTTAGCCTTGTCATAATTGCTGCTATAAGCATTTGTTATCCTATGGGATAATGACCTTACCCTCTCGGGAATATCTTCCGGTAAGGCAGTATAGCGCCTTAAATCATCTTCTTCCAGAGTCTCTGCCCCGGACAGCCTTAGATTCACAACATCAATGTAAGAGATTATGCTTGTCACCTTGTATGCCGTATCTGTTGCAGCAATTTTGGAAGCATATGCCTCCGAATCTTCATCCATATAAATCCTCTTCCCGCCGTGTTGTATCCGGTATAATGAATAAGGGGCAAATATGGTAGAAGTCAGAAGCTTCCTGTGTGATATCTCCATATCCCTTGTATAAACCTTTATATCTTTTCCGTATGGAATAGGCATTAAATGGCCCGGTTTGTACTCTTTATACCTCTTCCCCGACTTGTTCCAGCTGTTCTCATAATATCTGTCCATGACGGTTCCCCTGAGATAAAGCGTTTCTTCCCCCCGTGTCCTTACAAGCATAACCACTGAATCATCCCGGCGTAATTCCCCGCCCAGCTTATTGTCCGAATATCCTGCGGAGCTGAAGCTGTATCTTGAATTGAATCCATAGCTGAAAGACTCCAATACGTCATTTCTCCATTCTGTAATAAAGGGGAACAGGCTTACGGCTTTATCATTAAGCCACGGCCACCTTACAGGGCCTATATTCAAAGGCAGAGCTGCAGAAAGCAATAAAGCCGCTGCAATTACAACTCCGGAACAAACCATCCAGTTCCGCCCTGCCTTGTAATCGATAATACAGTCTGCCGCTATCCATTCCCGGAGCCTCTTCTTAAATGTCCGATATGAATAAAGCATTATGGATGCAAACAGGAAAAATGCAAGATACAACCTGGCGGATTCGACATAGACAAACCAAAAGTAGGCCATTGCCGCAGTACCCGTAAGAATAAGCGGAAGGACTCCTTTTCCCTTATATACGGCAGCTGAAATAATCAATGCGGCCAGAAGGGTAATGACTATGATAAACAGCAAGGAATATGCCCTTTCAAAATAATTGTAACCCGCCAGGTACCCCAGGAGCCATGTTGTAAACTCCTGTGCCTCTTTTAAATAAAGCTTCACCGATTCAGGCTCCTTATAGCAGTAAAAAAGCAGAAATCCCACTGCGGGAATCAAGCCTGCCGAAACAGCCGCCGGAAACAAAAGGAGCATCGATGCTGAAGCTGATGCAGACAGAGAAATCAGGAACACTCCAATCAAAGGCATATCTATCCCGACAAAATCCTTAAGTGCCAGATTAAAGCTGAAAACCATCATAAATATCAGGCTGAAATAGAACAGTATTTCTTTTATATTCCTGTTATTCATAATGCCCTCCCAGTACCTGATTTATATCATCCTCCAAACCGACCGCAAACACGTTAAGGCCGCTGCTCTTCAGTATTTCTGCGTCCTTTCCGTCATTAGCGCCGTCTCTGCACAGATATATTATTACAAGCTCTATCCCTGAAGCTTTCAAAGAGAGAAAAGCGGAAGCATTCTTTTCTATGCAAGGGGTTATAACTACTGCAGTAGCTTCCCAGTCCAGCTTTCTTGCTTCTTTTCTGACAAGATCCCCAATGGGTATATCCCCTTTTGATGAAAGCTTGCTTATTGCGTCAAGGAACAAGTTAAACCTATCGGCCCTTTTCGCCGAAAGGCTTACCAGTTCTTCTCCCCTTGCCGTGAAATTCACGGACATTGAGTTTGCCAAAGCATATCTGATAATTGATGCAGCACATTCCGCCCCTTTTTCTTCAATGTCATAAGCTGTTTCCTCATCAAATCCATAATCGTACAAATCAAGAAATACGATTAAATCAGCGGAAGCATTGATTTCAACATTTCTTACATAAAAATCTCCTCTGTGTGCGGTTACCTTCCAGTGTATTTTTTTGAAGCTGTCCCCGATTATGTACTTCCTTATATCCTTGGTGCCGGTGCAGTCCTCGTATGCAGCATGCTTGACAGCTGAAGTACCGTATTGCTGTCTCATAGGGATGTCCAGATGCTTCAACAAATGCACCTTGGGATATACAACAAGATATCTGTCGTCGTAAAAAACCTTTTTCCACTTGAATATGCCCAGTGTATCCTCAAATACAGTTTCAATTACTCCTATTTTATAAACTCCCTTATGCCTGCATTCAAAATCTCTGGACATGGTGGTTATCATTTCGGGCATTATGGAATACACCCTCTGTTTTTGCTCTTCACCGGCAAGCCTTTTGGGAAGGCTGGCTATAACCTTCAAATAAGGAATTGGTATAATGCCTGCATTATACCAATCGGTCTTAAGGCTTACCCTGTCCCCCCTTACTGCATTACTGCTTATTTCCCAAGTGAGATTTACAAGGTTATTATATACGTACCTGCCGGAGGCATAGGATATTATTGCCAGAAATAAAGCTGTCAGGAAAATTCCATACATAAATATGCCTCCTGCAAAAAGTGCCGCAGCAAAAATGAGCAGAATCAATGCAAGGGCTTTCTTATTCATCTCAATCATTAATGTTCGCCACCGGTACTTTAATACTTTTTAAGATTTCTGCAAGTACGGAGTATTGATCCTTCCCCTGTATTGCAGCTTCGGATTTCAATATGATCCTATGGGCAAGAGTGCAGAATACAAGCTCCTTTACATCATCAGGCAGCACGTATTCCCTTCCCCGGATAAAGGCAAGTGCACGGCAATTGCTGAAAAGTGCCAGTGTACCCCTTGGGCTGCAGCCAAGGTACACATCCTTGTGTTCCCTTGTACCCCGGACCATCTTTACAATATAATCCTGTATGGAATCATCCACATGTACTTTTTCAACCTGCCTTCTAATTTCCAGTACTTCCTCCACGCTGATAACAGGTTCTATATTCTCCGGCGCTTTATCCGACCCGCATTTGCTCAGAATGCTTTTTTCTTCGTTATAAGTGGGATAACCCATGGATATCCTGATTGCAAACCTGTCTATCTGTGCTTCAGGCAGCGGAAATGTGCCTTCGTACTCTATGGGATTCTGGGTTGCAAGCACCATGAAGGGCTCCGGCAGCTTCCATGTATTTCCGTCAACTGTTATCTGCCGCTCCTGCATAGCCTCAAGAAGACTTGACTGTGTTTTAGGAGATCCTCTGTTTATTTCATCCGCCAAAATAATATTTGATGTTATCGGCCCATGCTTGAACTCAAATTCGCCTTGTTTTATGTTGTAGACCGTAACCCCTGTTATATCTGACGGAAGCAGGTCAGGAGTGAACTGTATCCTCTTGAAGCTGCAGCCGGTTGATCTTGCAAGCGCATGAACCATAGTAGTCTTGCCTACTCCGGGAGCATCCTCAATAAGCACATGGCCTCCCGC
>JAGOLK010000030.1 GCA_017994115.1 Clostridia bacterium
CTTCCTGCAAAGGGGTCAGCTCCAAGCCTCTTTTTATACACAATCCGCCTGTCCCCTGGGGTCCCATAAGGCTTTTATGCCCCGCAAAAGCCAGCATGCTTATATTCATCTTTTGCATATCTATTTCGTATACACCGGCAGTCTGTGAAGCATCAACAAGAAAAGCCAATCCATACCTTTTCGCCAGAGCCCCAATATACTCAATGGGTATAATTGTTCCCACAACATTTGAAGCATGGGTAGCAGCAATAAGCGCCGTTTCCTTCTTTATTTCCTTCTCAATGCTGCCAATATCAATTTCCCCATATTCATTGCATTGTACTATTGTAGTTTCTATATCGAGTTTTTCAAGAACCTTCAAAGGCCTCATTACCGAATTATGCTCCATACTTGTGGTTATTACATGACTGCCCTTTTTTAAGAAGCCTTTAAGAGCCAGATTCAATGCCTCTGTAGCATTATGAGTCAATATAACATTATCGGGTGAGTCTGCGTTAAACAACTCTGCCAGCAACTCCCTGGCTTCAAGAAGTACCCTGCCCGATTGAAGGGAAAGCTTGTGTCCGCCTCTTCCCGGGTTTGCACAATAATTCCTGAGACAATCGTCAACAGCTCTGTATACCGATTCGGGCTTTGGAAACGTAGTTGCTGCATTATCTAAATATATCATGGTTTGCTCCTTTGTTTCACGTGAAACATTATTAAAATAAACATTATTATATCACAACAGATTCCATACTATCTATCTTGGCTATACCGCCGACAAATATACTTTCTGTTCCTTCATCAAACTTTACATAGATATTGCTTGGACTGTTCATGAAGTAGCCTTGTTCAATCTTATAAGTTTTGTTGCAGTCAAATTCCTTATCGTTTCTCTTTATATAGTATAGCAATGATGCATTGGAAGTTCCGGTTGCACTTTCTTCATCTATACCCACCGCCGGGGCAAAGTTCCGACAGCAAAAATCCGAATCCTCTTCAATTGTTTCACGTGAAACAACATGCATTCCTATAATACCATACTCTCTGCAGACTTCTATCATTTTATCCTTCTTAATGCTCAATTTTTTCAGTGCTTCAATGCCGTTCACTTCCAATATTATATCTTTAAGCCCCGTAGATATAACATCAATCATTCCATTTCGGTTTGTAATTATTTCATCCTTTTCTGCATCAACAATATCTATTATGATATTACTGCTCAACTGCATAATCAGTTCTGGCTTATTCATTTGAACCAATATGGAGTCCCCTTCAATTAATACCTTAAGCTCTCCTGCTTTTGTTCGATGATATGCAAAATTCTCTCTAAGATACCCAAGCTGCTTCAGCACCTGAAAGGAAGCAAGGGCTGCATGTCCGCAAATATCAACCTCCTCGGCCGGAGTAAAATATCTGATATTAAATCTGTTTCCATCACTTTTATTAAAATCAATAAAAGCCGTCTCTGAGAAATTGTTTTTCTTCGCCACCTCAAGCATCTGCCAAAATGACATCCCAAAATCATCAAAAACAACAGCTGCTTTATTGCCGCCCCCCCTGTTTGACACAAAGGAACTCAAAATATACTGCTGCATATATCAAAACCCCCATATACGCATTAATATTTTCTATAATTAATTTTTTGATTTCATAATATAAAACCATTATGACACAAAAAATAATCGATTATAAACCATTTAAATAAACCTTTATTTTTCCAGCAATTCTAAAATTCTATCAAATTCTTCATCGCTAAAATACTCAATTTCTATACTGCCCCTATTTTTCTTATGATGTATAGTCACCTTAGTACCAAATACCGCCCTTAATCTTTCTTCCAATTGATTGATTTCTATCTGATACGCGTCAGGCAATACTTCTTTTTTCTTTTTTTGCTTTGTATCCTTGGCCAGTTTCTCAATCTGTCTGACATTTAATTGCTGGGCGATGATCTTTTCTGCCATATCTATTTGCTTCTTTTCCCCTGATATTGAAAGCAAAGCCCTTGCATGCCCCTGAGATATCTTCCCTTCCGCAATCATATTCTTGATTTCCTGCGGGAGCTGAAGCAGCCTCAGAGAATTCGCAATCGCAGGCCTGCTCTTTCCTATTTTCTTCGATATTTCCTCCTGCGTCATGTTATATTCTTCAATAAGGCTCTTATAGGCCATAGCTTCTTCAATAGAATTCAAATCTTCCCTTTGGAGATTTTCAATAAGAGCAAGCTCCATTACCTCCAGATTGCTGCATTCCTTTACAATTGCCGGTATAGTCTTCTTCCCTGCCAGCCTTGCGGCTCTCCATCTTCGCTCTCCCGCAATAATCTGATAACTGCTTCCCAGTTTTCTTACAATTATAGGCTGCACCACACCATGCTCTTTAATAGACTCTGAAAGATCCGCCAGTGTCTCGTCATTAAATGCCTTCCTTGGCTGCTTATCGTTGGCTTCTATATCGGTAATCTTTATTTCCACAATTGAGTTCCGATCTGACTCTTCACCTTCGGGAATAAGCGCGCCAAGTCCTTTGCCCAATCCTCTCTTGCTAATCATTTAAATCACATCCTCACTTAATTCTATGAATTCATCGGCCAAATCCATATATGATTCCGCACCCTTGGATTTCATATCATATTCTATAATTGACATTCCATAGCTTGGTGCTTCGGCAAGCCTTACATTCCTAGGAATCATCGTGGTGTAGACCTTTCCCCTGAAATACTTTTTGACCTCGTCTACAACCTGGATCGAAAGGTTTGTCCTGCCGTCGAACATGCTCAGTACAACCCCCTCTATATCCAAATCAGGATTAAGGCTTTTCTTGACAAGCTTAATGGTGTTCATCAACTGGCTTACGCCTTCCAAGGCATAATACTCGCATTGTATAGGTATCAATACACTGTCTACGGCAGAAAGGGCATTTATCGATAACAAACCAAGGGACGGCGGACAGTCAATGAATACATAATCATAGTCGTCTTTTATACTTTCTATGCATTCCCGAAGCTTCAATTCCCTTTTGTTCTTCTCGGTCAATTCAATCTCCGCACCTGCCAGCTGGACACTTGAAGGTATGATGAACAGATTTTCCCTATTTGTGTCAATAATGCATTCCCTTGGGTCGCTGTCATTTATAAGTACATCATAAATTGTTTTTTCCAGCGTTGTTTTATCAATCCCAACCCCGCTGGTGGTATTACCCTGGGGGTCGACATCAATCATCAGCACTTTCTTTCCCCTGTTTGCCAGGCATGCACACAAATTTATGACCGTTGTGGTTTTTCCCACCCCGCCCTTCTGATTAAAGACAGCTATTGATTTGGACATAGCATACACCTCTCATTGTACTATTGTGTTCTGAACGTATATTCTAATAATATATCAAACCGCTATTATTATAAAGGTATATAGAAGTAAACGGACATCCTTTTCTTAAACATAAATGCTCACATCCGGGAATAAATATATTGTGAATATACATAAACTATCAAAGTATATGCATGCTCACCCAGATCATTTAGTATACAGCACACATTATTCCATATATATAATATATCAGATTAAAAAAACAAATTGAATATGAATTTGCCAAAGACTCTCCCACAAGTACAAATAAGGAGGACAAAAATGTTAAAATCCATACTTTATACATTTTTCCTTGTCTTTATAGCCGAGCTGGGCGACAAGACACAGCTCGCGACTATGCTGCTCTCTGCAAAATCCAATTCAATAATTGCAGTATTCATAGGCGCAAGTTTTGCATTGATATGCTCATCCTTTATTGGGGTTTTCGCCGGGGCTTATATAACGAAGCATGTTCCTCCTCAATATATCCAGAATGCGGCAGGAGTTTTGTTCATTGCAATGGGTCTGTTGATACTAAAGGGGAAAATATAAAAAAAGCGTCTCACGACGCCTTTTTCATATTCCCTTTTTATACATTTTTGGGTATCTTTACTGTAATCTCAATGAATTCTCCTTTATCAACCTGACCGTATTCAACCTTGCAGCCCGCCATCAGAAACTCCTTGCAGGCATTTTTAAGGGTATTTACATAAATATTATAATTCATTTTCCCTTTGATTCTTTTCTTCTTAGGCTCCTCTGCCGCTGCCGCCGCTTCATCAAGCATCTTATCGACCATCTCTTCGGTTTTTTTTACGTTAAGAGACTTTTTTATAATGCTCTTGAGAGCTTTCTCCTGTAGTGCATCATCCGGAAGCTTCAGCAGCGCCCTTGCATGCCTCTCTGTCAGTTCATTCTCCAGTATCGTCTTTTTGATGCTGTCCTTGAGCTTTAGAAGCCTCAGTTTATTAGCTATGGTAGATTGCTTTTTGCCCACCTTTCTGGCAAGCTCCTCCTGAGTCATCCCGTGGTCATTTATCAAATTATGATAGCCGTCTGCTTCTTCCATGAAGTTTAAATCTTCTCTCTGCAGGTTCTCTATCAGCGCAATTACAGCAGAATCCTGTTCAACAACCTCTATTATTACTGCCGGTATATGACTCTTTCCCGCAAGCTTTGATGCTCTAAGCCTTCTTTCCCCCGAGATCAGCTCAAACCCTTTTTCCCCTATTTTTCTTACATTGATAGGCTGAAGAACACCGTATTCTTTAATTGAGGAAGCCAAATCCTCCAGGGACGATCCATTGAATTCCTTTCTAGGCTGATATGGGTTTGGAGCTATTTCGTCAATCGGTATATTAATTATTTCTTTTCTATCATTCAAATCTTTCATTCCTCTCCATACCACATGATTTACTTTTTATATTCGCTACAAACCTTTGACTTCCTGCCTGAGAAAGATTGATTTTACTAGTTTCCAGCTGTTTTTTATATAACAAATTTCTGGTTTTTTCTACTATGTAATCGGATTTGATGCCGGTTTGCCCGGCTTTCTGGGATATTTTGTCGGAGTTGCTGAAACTTTTTCAATAACAATTATATTGTGCCTGATATCACTGAAAGGCAGTTTATACTCCTTTACCTCCCTTATTGCTCCTCCGAGAATTTTAATAGCTGATGCCGCATTACCGATCTCCTCTTCAATTTCAGGGCCCTTTTGACAAAGAAAATATCCTCCGATCTTCGCAAAAGGAAGGCAATATTCACACAAAACGTTCATTGATGCCACTGCTCTGGACAGGACAATATCGTAGCATTCCCTGTAAGCTTTATTGCCCCCTGCTTCCTCCGCCCTTCCGTGAACAGCGGTGATATTTCTTAAATCAAGCTTCTTAATTGCTTCGCTCAAAAATATTACCCTTTTGTTAAGAGAATCCAAAAGTGTCATTTTGAGCCCATCCATCAATATCATAACGGGAATCCCGGGGAAACCCGCACCGGTACCGACATCTATTATACTCATGCCTTCTTTTATATATCCTGCAGACAGGCAGGTAGCCGAATCAAGAAAATGCTTGATGAATATCTCCTTTTCCTCAGTGATTGACGTAAGGTTTACTTTTTCATTCCATTCCAGCATTATTTCCTTAAAGGCTATAAGCTTATCCACCTTTTTATTTGCCGGTTCAATTCCCAGTTCCGTTAGTCCGTCAATCAGTATTTTCCTGTTTTCCAGCCTGCTCACCCCCTCGGCCCCTTCTTATCTGTTCAAGATATACCATAAGTACCGATACATCTGCCGGAGATACCCCGGAAATCCTGGAGGCCTGGCCCAGATTGGCAGGATTGATACTGTCAAGCTTTTGCCTTGCTTCCAGGGAAAGCCCCTTTATATCTGCGAATTTAATATTTTCCGGTATTTTCTTGCTTTCCAGTTTTTTAAATTGCTCTACTTGCTGGAGCTGTTTCTTAATATATCCTTCATATTTTATCATTATTTCTATTTCTTCGGCTGTCTCTCTGTCTAGTTCAGGCATTTCTTCGTCAATCTCCTTCAGAGAACAATATTCTATCTCCGGCCTCTTCAGAAGCTCATACAGACTTATGCCTCCTTTTATCTCCGCGCTTTCTCTGCCTATTAAGAAATCCCTTATATCCTCTGTCATTGAAATACTCTTCTTCTTTAACCTTTCTATTTCTCTTTCTATATTATTCTTCTTTTCAAGGTATCTCTTATATCTTTCCTCAGATACAAGGCCTATGTCATACCCCTTCTGCGTAAGCCTGAGATCAGCATTGTCCTGCCTTAGAATAAGTCTGTACTCGGCTCTTGAAGTCATAAGCCGGTATGGTTCATTTGTTCCTTTTGTAACAAGATCATCAATCAGTACTCCTATATAAGCCTCCGACCTGTCTAAAATCAAAGGCTCTTTTCCTCTTAGACTTAAGACCGCATTTATTCCCGCAATTAATCCCTGAGCTGCAGCCTCTTCATAACCGGAGGTGCCATTAATCTGGCCGGCAAAAAATAAACCGGATATTTTCTTATGCTCAAGGCTTAATTGCAGCTGGGTGGGATCAATGCAATCATATTCAATAGCATAAGCTGTTCTCATCATGTGACAGCTTTCCAGTCCTTTTACACTATGGAGAATATCAAGCTGCACATCCTCCGGCAAGCTGGAGGACATCCCCTGTACATACATCTCTCTGGTATTAAGCCCTTCAGGTTCTATAAATATCTGATGCTCCTCCCTGTCAGGGAAGGATACTATCTTCGTCTCTATTGAGGGACAGTAGCGGGGGCCTACTCCTACAATGTCTCCCGTATAAAGCGGAGACCTGTGAAGGTTTTTCCGTATAATATCATGGGTCCCTTTGTTTGTATATGTAAGATAGCACGACTGTTGATCGATATCAATGTCCCCGGTCATAAAGGAAAATGTATTTATATCTCTGTCTCCGGGCTGTTCGGTCATCTTTCCGAAGTCCACCGTCTTACCGTCTATTCTGGCCGGAGTTCCCGTTTTGAACCTCATCAGCTTTATTCCAAGATCCTCAAGGCAGTCAGAAAGTTTTGCCGCCGGAAACAGTCCGTTGGGACCCCCGTCATAGCTTATCTCTCCAATCACCACTTTTCCCTTAAGGTATACTCCTGTAGCCAGAATCACAGATCGGCATTCAAATATTGCTCCAAGATGTGTTACAACACCTTTTACCCTGTCGTTTTCCACAATAATCCTTGTAATTTCCGCCTGTTTAATCTGAAGGTTTTCTTGATTCTCCATCACTCTTTTCATTCTATCCTGGTACAGCTTTTTATCAATCTGTGCTCTCAATGCTCTTACTGCAGGCCCTTTCCTGGTATTCAGCATCCTTATCTGAAGCATTGTTCTGTCGGCATTTATACCCATCTCACCGCCCAATGCATCTATCTCCCTTACAAGGTTGCCTTTTGCAGGGCCTCCGATAGAAGGATTACATGCCAGCATTGCTATACTGTCAAGATTTATTGCCGTAACCAGGGTCTTCAATCCCAGTCTTGCACATGCCAGGGCAGCCTCACTGCCGGCATGTCCTGCCCCTATGACTACAACATCATATTTACCTGCTGTATATTCCATATCAACACCTCTATTTGCCTATACAGAATTTACTGAATATCTCTTTAACGATATCTTCCTCAACGGTATCCCCTGTTATTGCTCCGAGGCTGTTCCATGCTTCTCTTATATCCACCGATATCAAGTCAATGGGAATATTATCCTCTATTGATAATACGGCTCTTTCAATATTCTCAAGAGCTTTGTCCAGAAGGTTCTTGTGCCTGATATTTGTAACCATGCTGTTTTTACTTATACTCAGCTTCCCATGATATACCAAGCCCTTTATCCTTTCCTCCAGCTTATCTATCCCGATCCGGTTCTTTACTGACATTCTTATGATGTTTTCCTCTCCGAAAATGCCTCTCAAATACGCCTCATCAACAACAAGTCCCAAGTCTGTTTTATTCAATACAGCTATTACTTTTTTATCTTTTATTAAATCTATAATCTCATTATCTTCCTGCCGCAGCTCATCGGATGCGTCCAGCACCAATACAATCAGGTCTGAATTACTGATGGCGCCTTTTGTCCTCTCCACTCCGATGCGTTCAACTATATCCTCAGACTCTCTGATACCTGCCGTATCAATAAGCCTTACCAATACTCCCCCTATATTAAGATACTCTTCGATTATATCCCTTGTTGTTCCCGGTATCTCTGTTACTATGGCACGGTTCTCTTTCAGAAGAACGTTCAGAAGAGACGACTTCCCGACATTAGGACGCCCTATAATTGCCGTGCTTAAGCCATCCCTGACGATTTTACCCTCGTCGAAGGACTCTGCAAGCTCCATAACGGAAGCTTTTGCTTCCAGAAGCATATTCTTTATGTTAGCCGTCGTAATCTCTTCAACATCATGTTCGGGAAAATCTATCGAAGCTTCAATATGGGCCAGCATAGAAAGAAGCTTTTCCATAATCTTCTTTATCTCTTTTGACAGCTCCCCTTCCAGTTGGTTAAGTGCTGCATTCAGCCCGGTTTCCGTTTTCGCTGTAATAACATCAATAACTGCTTCCGCCTGAGCCAAATCTATTCTTCCGTTAAGAAAAGCACGCTTTGTAAATTCCCCCGGCTCAGCAATATCGGCACCGTTTCTCAGGACTTCTTCCATTATCCTCCTGATGGGTACAATGCCTCCATGACAGTGCAGCTCAACAACGTCTTCCGTAGTATATGAATAAGGACTTCGCATAACAATCACAAGCACTTCATCAATAATCGCACCCTTGCTGTCAACAGCATGACCGTATACCACCGTTCTTGAAGGCATATCATCTATATCCATAACTCTTTTTGGCTTGAAAACTTTTTTTAATATCTCCGTGGATTTCTCACCGCTTATTCTCACAATTCCTATCCCGGCTTCACCCGGAGCAGTAGCTATTGCAGCTATAGTCCTTTCAAGCATTATATCCTCTCCCTCGAGTCAGCTGTACTGTTTTTATTATTGTTTGCAATGTTTTTAATATGTACATATAGGTTATTATATATCACTGCTTAAATTTTGGAAACAAATTTATACATAAACTGATGTATGTCGCAGCTTTCTTCAAATATTAAAAGGGATATCGCCAAATCTGCGACACCCCGTTCATTCTTTCCGATAATATTTCAATAGTATTTTCTATTTGTTTGATATGATAACTTTTCTGTACGGCTCTTCCCCTTCACTAAAAGTTGTTATACCTTCAACTTCCTGAAGTGTAGAATGTATTATTCGTCTTTCATATGGATTCATAGGCTCAAGCTCTATATTCTTACCTGTCTTCCGCGCCCTGTCGGCCAGCCTTTTAGCGAGTCTCTGAAGCGTCTCTTCTCTTTTCCTTCTATAATCCTCAGTATCAAGTATGACCTTTACGAAGCTGTCCCTTTCCTTATCCTTGTTAACAACCAGACTTACAAGATATTGAAGGGAATCAAGTGTCTGCCCTCTTCTCCCTATAATCATACCCATCTTTGGACCTGAAAGATTGATATATAAGCTTTCGTTTATATCCTTTACTCTTATTTCAGCTTTTATATCCATGGCTTCCAATACTTCTCTCAAAAATTTTCTTGCTCTTTCCTTCTCCAGGGTATATTCGGTTATTCTTATTTCTTTATTCTCTATTTCCTTTTTAACGCTTTTCTCAGCAGTTTTTTTCTCTTTAAGAGTTACTCTTACTTTTGCATTTTTAGACCCAAGGATTCCGAATATTCCCTTTGTTGGCTGTTCCAATATCTCTATATCCACATTATCCTTTTCAGTCTCTAATTCCTCCAATGCAGATTGTACAGCTTCTTCCACTGTTTTTGCCGTTTTTTCAACCATCATCATATCTATTCTTCCTCCTTTTTAGCAGCCTGAGGCTTCGGCTTTATCATGAAATACTGCTGTATAATCGTAAATATATTACCGGCAACCCAATACAAGGCAAGCCCGGAAGGAACGTTGAGAGTAATCCACCCGAACATTATAGGCATTATATTTGTCATCATGTTCTGTGTCTGAGCTGCCGTATCCGCCTTGCCCTTTTCTGTCTTTTGTTTGGGAGCACTTATCATCTTCATCTGATAATATGTTGTCGCTGCTGATAATACAGCCAGTATAGGCACTCCAAATCCTGCAACTTTAATCATTGTCGCCTGCATTTCCGGCTTACCCAAGTCTAACAGCCACCAAAAATTCTTTGCAATCCCGGCATATATATTTGCATCTTTAAATACATATTTTACCGGATTCTGTATGACATAAAACAATGCAAAAAGAATAGGCATTTGAATGAGTGCCGGCAGGCATCCCGAAGCAGGATTATAATTATGCTCCTTATACAGCTCCATAAGCTTCTGATTCAACTTTTCCTTGTCGTTCTTGTACTTTTCCTGAATTTCCTTCATTTTAGGGTTTATTTCATTCATTTTTTTAGTGGATTCAGTCTGCTTGATATTAATAGGCAGCAGTAATACCTTGGTTAATATTGTAAAAATGATTATTGAGTATCCGTAATCTCCTACAAAGTCAAATATGAACTTCAACAACGCACCTAAAGGTTCGGCAATAAAATCTAACAAATCTTTTCCCCCTTATATTTCAGTTTATAGCAAAATTTCGAGGCAGAGGATATATGTAAACCCTTATTGGAATTCTTTTCGCCTCGTTATAATTAAACTAAAGGTTTTTCTTTTTCTCCGGTACGGGATCATAACCGCCGGGATTAAATGGATTACATCTTAGAATTCTGCCTGCGGACAGATATAACCCCTGTATGACTCCGTGCCTGTCAATTGCTTCAATTGCATAGCTCGAGCAAGTAGGAATGAATCTGCATTTCCCTCTTGATAATGGAGATATTAATAACTGATATATCTTAATAATAGCTATAAGGATTTTTCTCATTTATTCCTCGCTTTTTTTAAGCTTAGCCCTTTTCAAAATTGATATTATATTATTCTCTATCATTGAATAATCCGCTGACCCGCTTCCTGCCCTTGCTGTAAAAACAATATCATAGCCTAATTTTGCAGTATCCGCAAACTTTCTGTATGCTTCCTTCATCCGCCTTTTGATTTTATTTCTGATTACGCTTTTTCCGACCTTCTTGCTTACCGAAAAACCCACTCTGTTAAAATTTGAATCATTTGAAATTATATACATGACAACAAATTTTTCTACATAATACTTACCTTCATTATAAACTTTTTTGAACTGATAGTTTTTCTTAAGCTTATGCAGTGTTGTCATATCCTGCCTCTTCCCCTTCATACAGAAAAAGGCCACAGTTCGCGGCCTTATACTGTCAGTCTTTTTCTACCTTTTCTTCTTCGCCTTCTGAGGACTTCTCTGCCTGTAGCTGTGCTCATTCTCTCTCGGAAGCCATGAACTTTTTTTCTTTGTCTTTTTTTTGGCTGATATGTCATTAACATATTATGCACCCCCTAATCTCTGAGTATATCTTTATTTCAAAGTAATTAGCTTAATGTAATAAAGCATAATTCACCACTTTACTATTAAAATTATATAGGCATTGATAGTTTGTGTCAATACAATCTTTTGCCGCAGCGGACATAGCTGCACCAAATGCAAACAAAGTATTTTCAGTATCTTCGCCGTTATTTAAGATAATCTTATTTGTATTGAACTTGACCACCTTTTTTGCTATTATTATTATATGATGTGGATAACCCTGCATATTTACTGAAGTTATCAACAACTGTGCATAATTTGTGTATAACCTGTTGGTGTGTATTAACTTCTATTTTATTGTCAATAATCTGATAAATACATTTGTTTATATTAACAACTTATACAGATAATATTAACAATATTTACAGTATATATTAACAAGTTAATCACATTTTTATTCATACTTAGAAAATTGCACCGCAATTTTCCATACACCAGTCTCGGGACATAGGAATGAAGAGAATTATCTGTTAAGGAGGCATTCTATGTATTCTCAATTAGTTGATATCTGGGAAAAAACTTTAAACGTAATTAAGGTTGAATTGACAGAAGTAAGCTTTAATACATGGCTCAAAGCCATACAACCTGTTTCTATGAGGGAAAATCTTATTACATTCTCTGTGCCGGATGATTTTACAAAAGGCATACTTGAAGCAAGATACAGCAAGTTGATAAAAAATGCATTAAAACAAGTTACTTCTGAATATTACGATATAAGGTTGATCGTTCCCACCGAAGAAAATTTTACATCAATAATGGCAGAACGGTCTGAAATAAATCAGTCTGAGGAATCCGTCAATTCCTCCTTGAACCCTAAATATACTTTTGAAACCTTTGTAATAGGAAACAGCAACCGTCTTGCTCATGCAGCTTCTGTTGCTGTAGCAGAATCACCGGCCAAAGCCTATAATCCTCTTTTTATATATGGAGGCGTCGGATTGGGCAAGACCCACCTTATGCATGCAATAGGTCATTACATACTTAAACAAAATATAAGGTCCAAGGTTGTCTATATTTCTTCAGAAACCTTTACAAACGAACTTATCAATTCAATCAGAGACGACAGAAATAATGAATTCAGAAGCAAATACAGAAATGTAGATGTGCTTTTAATAGATGATATACAGTTTATAGCCGGAAAAGAAAGCACCCAGGAGGAATTCTTCCATACCTTTAATTCTCTGTATGAGGCTAACAAGCAAATAATTATATCCAGCGACAGGCCTCCCAAAGAGATAAGAACCTTGGAAGAGCGGCTCAGATCAAGATTTGAACAGGGTTTGATAGCCGATATACAACCTCCTGACCTGGAAACCAGAATCGCTATATTAAGAAAAAAAGCAAAATCCGAGAATCTTTCGATATCTGATGATGTTATGCTGCTTATTGCAAAGAAAATTCATTCAAATATCAGAGAGCTTGAAGGGGCATTGATAAGAGTTGTGGCATATTCTTCCCTTACAAACGGTGAAATTAATGAAGAACTTGCAAATGAAGCTTTGAAGGATATATTATCAAACTCAAAACCAAAAAAGGTTACTCCTTCAGCTATAAAAGATGTTGTGGGGAATTATTACAATATAAAAATTGAGGATTTCAATGCAAAAAAAAGAAATAAATCCGTAGTATTGCCAAGACAAATTGCAATGTTCCTCTGCAGAGAGCTTACAGACCTTTCCTTACCGCGGATAGGTGAAGAATTCGGCAGAGACCATACAACAATAATGCATGCATACGAAAAAATATCCTCCGATATAAAAATTGATACTCAGTTAAAATCAGTTCTGGAGGAGTTGAAAAGTAAAATCGAAGGTTAATATCCTGTTGACATACTATTAATAACCTGTTTATAAGTTTTTTTGATTATTTTAGTTATACTTTGCTATCAACAGATTTCCTTCATAAACTCCACAGATTGTAAACATGCGTATTCTTTCTTAAAGCAGGATCTTCGGGGTTTTTGCACTTATTAACAGCTCCTACTACTATTACTACTAAAATTATTCTTTTATATTATATTAAAATAAGTATCGGAGGTTATCCACAATGAAAATAATAACTACAAAATCCACATTATTGGAATGCATAAATGTAGTTCAAAAAGCAGTTCCTTCAAAAACCACTCTTCCTATATTGGAAGGAATTCTTTTTGATGCAAAAGCCGGCAAGCTTAAGCTGACGGCAACAGATCTCGAAATGGGAATAGAAACAGTATCAAATGTTGATGTTATTGAACCAGGCAAAGTTGTGCTGTCTTCAAGAATGGTAGGAGAAATAGTCAGAAAGCTTCCCGATTCGGATATAGAAATAGAAACAGCAGAAGGAAATTTAGTCAGCATAAAAAGCGAAGGTTCAAAATTTAAGATTGTTACTCTTTCTTATGATGAATATCCCGAGCTTCCGGTGGTGAAAAAGGAGAATGGGATTACAATTAAACAAAACGTTCTAAAGGACATGATACGAAAGACAATATTTGCAGTATCCACTGACGAAGTCAGGCCAATACTTACAGGAGTACTTTTTGACGTATCGGGTGAAGAGCTTACGATGGTGGCTCTTGATGGTTTTAGAATGGCGGTAAAGAAAAATGTTATTATGAATGATAATAATTTTAAAGCCGTTATTCCGGGAAAGACCTTATCTGAGATAGGAAAAATAATAAACGATAATGAAGAAAACGTAAATATTTATTTTTCAAAGAACCACATTCAAGTTCAAATTGAGGACACTGTCATAATATCAAGGCTTTTAGAGGGAGAATTCATAAATTATAAACAGATAATACCTGCAGAATATAAAATAAAAATAAAGGTATCTTCAAACCTGCTTATGGATGCTTGCGACAGGGCAGCCTTATTTGCAAGAGACTCCAGCAACAACATGATAAAATTTGAAATAAACGATGATATGATGGTTATAATGTCCAATTCGCAAAACGGTGATGTACATGAGGAACTTATAATACAAAAAGAAGGAAATGATATAGAAATTGCATTTAATGCAAAGTATTTCATAGATGTGCTTAAAGTAATAGAAAGTGAAGAAATAACAATAGAATTTACTACAAACGTAAGCCCAAGCATAATAAGACCTATTAAGGATGAGGAATATTTGTATCTGGTTCTTCCTGCAAGGTTCAAAAAGAACAGCTAAATTAAAGGGGCTGCTGCAAAACTATATTTCGCAGCAGCCCTTTAGTTAAAAAAGAAGAGAGTGATATTATGAGAGAAGCAAAAATAGAAACAGATTTTATTAAGCTTGATCAGTTCCTGAAGTTTGAAAATATTGCAGGAACCGGCGGAGAAGCAAAAAACATGATTATGGATGGATTGGTAAAGGTTAACGGAAGCACAGAAAAGGCAAGGGGCAAAAAGCTCCGCAAGGGAGATGTTATAGAGGTTTTTGGCGAAGAAATCAAGCTTATCTAATAAATTATAGGGGTGCTAATATTGTATATAAAAAGGATTGATTTGAAGAATTTCAGAAACTACAAGGAGCTTGATATTGAGCTGGCCAAAGGAGTAAATATATTTTACGGCCAGAACGCACAAGGAAAAACCAATATAATAGAATCCATATATATGGCGTCTACCGGCAAATCTCACCGGACGCAAAAAGACACGGAGCTTATAAGATGGAACAGCGAAGACGCTAAAATAAGAATAGATTATCAAAAAGAAGAAGAAGAGAGAATAGAAATATATTTAAGTAAAAGTCTTAAGAAACAAATTAAAAAGAACGGAGTAAGGTTGTTTAAAATAGGAGAATTGATAGGTAATCTTAATACTGTCATATTTTCTCCCGACCATATGAAAATAATAAAGGAAGGGCCTGTTGAAAGAAGGAGGTTCATTGACATAATACTATCACAGGTAAAACCGGGTTATTATTATAATCTGGTTCAGTATCTCAGGACTCTTGAACAAAGAAACAACCTGCTTGAAGAAGCAAGAACTAATTCCAGCATTCTTAAGACCATAGATATATGGAACGAACAATTAGCTGATTTTGGTACCAGGATAATAAAAGCGAGACAAGATTTCATATGCGACATATGCTGTATGGCTGCTGATATTCACAATAGAATATCCAACGGAAAAGAAAAGCTGGATGTTAAATATAATTCGTCAATAAGGTATTATAGTAATTCTGAAAAGGAAATAAAAGAGAATTTTATCAGTGCGTTGGAAAATCATATTAGTGCAGATATGGGAAGAAGCGTTACACACAAAGGACCCCATAGGGATGATATATTATTCTTTATCAATGGAACAGAGGTTAAAACATATTCATCTCAGGGCCAACAGAGGACAACCCTTCTCTCATTAAAAATAGCAGAACTCAAATACATGAAAGAAGAGACCGGAGAGTTGCCCGTACTTCTGCTGGATGACGTTTTTTCAGAGCTTGATGCGGAGAGGCAAAAATACCTGATTGAATTTATTAAAGATATGCAGGCAATTATTACCTGTACCAATGTAGAATATCTTGAAAAGCTTATGCTTGAAGGATCCCGGACATATAAAGTAGAAAGCGGGATGATAGCAAAAGATTAGCTTTTAGTTTTTTACAGAAAAGGTTATAATAATATGGTATGAACAGAATAAGTTAATTAGGATGTAAGGGAGGACAAGTTGATGTTTATGCATCTTGGAGGAGATGTTGTAATATCTCTGAAGGATATAATTTCAATAATGGATATAGAATCCAGCAGTACATCCAGTATTACAAAAGAGTTTTTAAAGACTGCAGAGGATGAGGGCTTTATAAGAAGAATATCAGAGGATGAAGAAAAGTCCTTTATACTGACGGAAAAGAACAAAAAGACAATAATATATTTGTCTCCCATTTCTTCTGTAACCTTGTTTAAAAGAGCAGGATTCATAAAAGACATATCGCTGAAGTAGAGGGGGAATAGGTATGGAAGAGAAGAAGTTTGAAGGCACATATGAAGCAGAACAGATTCAAGTACTTGAAGGACTGGAAGCAGTTAGAAAAAGACCCGGAATGTATATAGGCAGCACCGGATCCAGGGGCCTTCATCATTTGGTTTGGGAGGTAGTGGATAACAGCATCGATGAAGCATTGGTAGGTGCCTGTAAAAATATAAAAGTAACCATACATCCTGATAATTCAATCAGTAATGAAGATGACGGGAGAGGTTTTCCGGTAGGAATGCATCCGAAGCTTAACAAACCTGCAGTAGAAGTAGCTCTTACAGTTCTTCATGCGGGAAGTAAATTCGGAGGAGGAGGCTATAAGGTTTCCGGAGGTTTGCACGGTGTTGGAGTATCCGTAGTCAATGCTTTATCCGAATGGCTTGAGGTTGAGGTTAAAAGGGACGGGAAGATATACCATCAACGATATGAAAGGGGTTTTCCCATTACCGAATTAAAGGTCATCGGTACGACAAACAGCACAGGATCAAGAGTATCCTTCAAGCCTGACAGTGAAGTATTTGACGAACTGGAATACAGCTTTGACATATTGGAACACAGACTTAGAGAGCTTGCATTTCTTAACAAAGGAATAAAGATAAGCCTCAAAGATGAAAGGGACGGTACGGAAAAGACCTTCCAATATGAAGGCGGAATAATATCTTTTGTTAAGCACCTTAATAAGAACAGAGAGGTTCTTCATAAGGAGCCAATATATTTTGAAGCCAAAAAAGATGATGTTGATGTTGAAATAGCTCTTCAGTACAATGACGGTTATGCAGAGAGTATTTTCAGCTTTGCGAACAATATTAACACATTAGAAGGCGGAAGCCATATGAGCGGCTTCAAGAACGCCGTAACAAAAGTGATAAATGATTATGCCAGAAAATATAAATTTCTTAAAGAAAATGATGCCAATCTTATTGGTGAAGATGTAAGAGAAGGCATGTCATGCGTAATCAGCATCAGACTTACCGATCCCCAGTTTGAGGGACAGACCAAGACAAAGCTTGGAAACCCGGAGGTCAGGGGAATAGTTGACAGTATCGTTGTAGAGAATTTTGAAGCATTTTTGGAGGAAAACCCTTCAAACGCAAAAATTATTGTTGAGAAAGCACTAACTGCAGCAAGGGCCAGGGAGGCAGCGAAAAAGGCAAGAGAGCTGACAAGGAGGAAAAACGTACTGGAAAGCACTACACTTCCCGGTAAATTGGCAGACTGCTCTGAGAGGGATCCCAGTCTTTGTGAAATATATATAGTTGAGGGAGATTCTGCGGGAGGTTCTGCAAAACAGGGGAGGGACAGAAAGTATCAGGCAATACTTCCGTTGAGAGGTAAGATACTTAACGTAGAAAAAGCACGGCTTGACAGAATATTGAACAGTGAGATGATCAGAGCAATGATAACAGCTTTTGGAGCCGGTATAAGCGATGATTTCAATCTAGAAAAAATGAGATACGGCAAAATAATAATGATGACTGATGCCGATGTAGACGGTGCGCACATAAGAACTCTGCTCCTGACATTTTTCTATAGGTACATGAGTCCTTTGATAGAAGCCGGATATGTTTATATTGCACAACCGCCGCTTTACAAAGTACGGAAGAAGAATAAAGACTATTATGCATATAACGACAAAGAGCTTGAAAAATTGTTCAAGGAGATAGGAAGAGAGGGTTCCAGCATACAGAGGTACAAGGGCCTTGGAGAGATGAACGCTGAGCAGCTTTGGGATACTACAATGAATCCTGAAACAAGGATCATACTTCAGGTAACAATGGAGGATGCTGTGGCAGCCGATGAGATATTTACAGTATTAATGGGAGATAAAGTGGAGCCCAGAAGAGAATTTATTGAACATAATGCTAAATATGTGAGGAATCTTGATATTTAAGATAAGTTTTGGAGGTAATCGATTTGGATTATGAAAATCAAAAGATACTGCCTATAAATATTGAAGAAGAAATGAAAAAATCATTCATAGATTACGCAATGAGTGTTATAGTTCAACGTGCATTGCCTGATGTAAGAGATGGTTTGAAGCCTGTCCACAGAAGAATTTTATATGCAATGAATGATTTAGGAGTTACTCCCGACAAACCTCATAGAAAGTGCGCAATGACTGTGGGTGAAGTTTTAGGTAAATACCATCCCCATGGTGACTCTTCTGTTTATGATGCAATGGTTCGAATGGCCCAGGACTTTTCTCAAAGATATATGCTCATTGACGGTCATGGAAACTTCGGTTCCGTAGACGGAGACGGCGCTGCGGCCATGCGTTATACAGAAGCCAGAATGTCAAAGATAGCTATGGAATTGCTGAAGGAAATAGATAAGGAAACAGTTGATTTTACACCAAACTATGATGAAAGTCTTAAAGAACCGACTGTTCTTCCGGCTCGTTTTCCGAATTTGCTGGTAAACGGAAGCAATGGAATTGCTGTTGGTATGGCAACCTCCATACCTCCGCATAATCTTGGAGAGGTTATTGACTGTGTAGTATCAACCATTGAAAATCCTGAAATAGAACTGGAAGAGATGCTTAAACATATAAAAGGCCCTGATTTTCCTACCGGCGCTATAATTATGGGCAAGGAAGGAATAAAAAAAGCTTATAGTACCGGGAGAGGAAAGGTTATCGTAAGGGCTAAAGCAGAAATTGAGGAAATGAGCGGGAACAGACAAAGAATTATTGTCAGTGAGATACCATACCAGGTCAATAAAGCCATAATGATAGAGAAAATCGCAGATCTCGTTAAAGAAAAGAAAATTGATGGTATCTCAGACTTAAGGGATGAATCCGACAGAAGCGGTATGAGGGTTGTTATAGAACTCAAGAGAGATGCAAATGCCAATATAATACTGAATCAGCTTTATAAGCATACTCAAATGCAGGAAACCTTCAGTATAATTATGATTGCCCTTGTTAACGGACAACCAAAGGTTCTGAATCTTAAGAGCATTATCAATCACTATATAGACCACCAGAAAGACGTTGTAACGAGAAGAACTCAATATGATCTCAAGAAAGCCGAGGCCAGGGCACATATATTGGAAGGCTTGAGAATAGCTCTTGATAATATTGATGAGATAGTAAGTATACTAAGAAACTCTAAGAATGTTGCTGAAGCCAAGGAAAGAATGATGAGCAGATTCGGCCTTTCGGAAATACAGGCTGAAGCAATAGCTGAAATGAAACTTAAGAGCTTGACCGGCTTGGAAAGAGGCAAGATTGAGGAGGAATACCTTTCAATAATAAAGAATATTGAATATTTCAGATCACTTCTTGCTAATGAACAGAAGCTTTTGATGGTTATTAAAGACGAAATTTTGGAAATAAAGAAAAAATTCAATGACAAGAGAAGGACAAAAATTATTTCTGCATCATTAGAGGAATTTGATGAAGAAGATTTCATAGAAGAGCATGAAGTAGCTGTTACAATTACTCATTTTGGATATATAAAAAGACTTCCTGCGGACACCTATAAGAGTCAGAGAAGAGGAGGCCGCGGAATAACAGGGCTTCAGACCAGAGAAGACGATTTTGTAGAAAATCTGTTTATAACCTCTACACATAATTATATTTTGTTCTTTACAAACAAAGGAAAAATGTATAAGCTTAAGACCTATGAGATTCCTGAGGCAGGCAGACAGGCCAAAGGAACAGCTTTAGTCAACCTCCTGCAGCTGGATGCAGAAGAAAAAGTAAATGCAGTTATTCATATCAAGGATTTCAACGACGGCAAATATCTTATTTTCATGACAAAGCACGGTACAATAAAAAAGACCGAGCTGAAAGAATATGATACTTCAAGAAATACAGGAATTACAGCCATAAACCTTATTGATAACGATGAACTAATCGGGGTCAAATTAACCCGCGGGACAACAGAGTTGATTGCGGCTACAAAAAACGGACTTGCAATAAGATTCCCGGAAAGTGATGTAAGGCCTATGGGAAGAAGTGCCAGGGGAGTAAGGGGAATAAACTTGAATCCCGGTGATGTTGTGATAGGAATGGATATTGTAGAGGAAGGAGCCGACCTTCTTGTAATTAGTGAAAAAGGCTATGGCAAACGCACTCAGATAGTTGAATACAGAGTTCAGACAAGGGGCGGCAAAGGAATAATAACATCAAGAATAACCCCCAAAACTGGACATGTTGTGGGAATGAAGGTCGTGAAAGAGCAAGACGAAATAATGTTGATTAATTTATCGGGCATTATTATAAGAATGAACGTCAACGAAATATCAAAGATGGGAAGAAGCACTCAGGGCGTTAAACTGATGAGAGTTCCTGAGAACGAAAGCGTAGTATCAATAGCAAAAATAAGCAGCAATGAGGAAGAAGAGAAGTAACAGCGATTCATTAAGGACAGTCATGCATAACCTTAACAGCTTTTATAAGGTTATGCATGATTTTTTGTCGAACAGAATGCATGAAGATGTCCAAAAGGTCCATTGAAATTTTGTTATTACACGAAAAAAGCAGAAAAATATCAAGATTTGAACTATTAATAAATAATAGTAGAGTAAAAGGTTTATAATATTAAAGAACTGTTATCTGATAAATTTGAAGGAATTGCCTGTTGACGCTTATCAGATATGTCCCTTCCGGACAGCGCTGCTGTCTGTCAGCAATGAAGATAAACTTCATTGAATGGACAAAATCAAGGTATGTTATATGATAAACGCATGGAATGAATTGCTTATTGACGTTTATCATATAACTTGATAAGATATAGTTCCTGCTTCGGAAACGGCATGAAGCAGAAAAAAACAAACGGGACAGAAAGACGCGAACTACCACGAAAAACCAGCGAAATCCATATTGACAATAGAAAAGTGGTGTGATAACATAGTAAAGGTCGGCGGCTGATTCGCCGGCAGGATATGAGAAGAATCGCAAGATCTTCCATATAGGATTTGATCCTTGAAAACTAAACAGTGTAAAATGAATAAAACCAAGAATTCTTTTGAGTTAGGTCAAATGAAAAGTTAGAATTCGCAAAAGCGAATCAGATATTAACTTAAGAGTTTGATCCTGGCTCAG
>JAGOLK010000031.1:0-8919 GCA_017994115.1 Clostridia bacterium
AACTGGATAAGAAGCTCAGGGAAATGTTTAACCTGGGAATATCCAAAGCAAAAGCCGCAGACTTCGATTCCGAAGAAAACGATGAATTCTAATATGAGGGTGTTTCCATGAGAATCACTGGGATTGAACAACAAAAAAAGAATACTAAGAGATACAATATATATATTGACGGAGAATACAAATGCACCGTTGAAGATAACATCCTGCAGGAACTGAACTTGTCAAAGGGCATGGAACTGAATGAAATAGAATTTAATAATACCCTGGAAATAATCCAATATAAGGGCGCTCTTAGAGTTGCCCTTTTTATGCTTGCCCGCGCGCCGAAAACAGAAATGGAAATTGAAAAGGGCCTCAGCGACAAGCAGCATGCCCCAAAGGCCATAAAAAAAGTTTTGGAATATTTGAAGGAAATAGGCTATATAAATGATGAAAGCTACGCCGAAAGCTATATAAGAAGCATAAAGGCTACAACAGGCACAAGCCGCCGAAGCATTTACCAAAAACTCGCAGCTAAAGGAATAGACAAGGAAATCATTCAGCAAATGCTTAATAAGGCTGAGATAGATGATTATGCATCCGCAATAAGTGCCGCAAAGAAAAAGGCAGCAAGCCTGAAGGGAAACAGAAGGGAAAAGAAATTAAAGCTTCTTAACTATCTTTACAGAAAAGGCTTTGGAATTGATGACTGCAAAAGGGCGGCAGAGGATATCTTACAGGAAGAAGACTGAAAGGCCTCCAGCAAAATTCAAGCAATTCTGCATAACATCCTTAAATTGTTTGAATTGTCACAATAACTTGACAAAATTTTGTATAAGTAATAGAATTATTCTGATATGGTGTATCAATTGAGAGTGAAGCGTAGTTGCCATTATTTGTTAATGTGAAAATGATGATTATGAAAAGGATTAATGGAAACCGTTACCGATAATCGATAAAATAAATTAATGAGGAGGTGAAAATATTATCGAATATGTAATATATATAGCAATTGCACTAATTACCTTCATTTTTGGGTATTTAGTTAGAAGATATATTGCTGAATCGAAAATAAAAAATGCCGAAGAGCAGGCATTAAAAATAGTCAGTGAAGCTGAAAAGCAATCGGAAACAAAAAAGAAAGAAGTTGTTCTTGAGGCTAAAGAAGAGATTCACAGACTTAGGGCAGAACTGGACAGAGAGATTCGTGACAGAAGAAACGAAATCCAGAGAGCAGAAAGAAGATTGCTCCAAAGGGAAGAAAGCCTGGACAAAAAGGTTGAGAACCTCGAGCAAAGAGATGAAGCACTAGCCAAAAAGCAAAAGGAGATTCAGAAATCCTTAGAGGAAGTACAACAGCTTTACAAGAAACAAGTGGAAGAACTGGAAAGATTATCGGGGTTATCATCTGAAGATGCAAAACAACTGCTTTTAAACAATATTGAAAAACAAATAAGGCATGAAGCTGCTATGATGATCAAGGATATTGAGACCAAGGCTAAAGAAGAAGCAGAAAGAAAGGCCAAGGAAGTCATTGCAAGCGCAATTCAGAAATGTTCAGCGGACCATGTGGCTGAAACTACAGTATCCGTTGTACCGCTGCCAAATGATGAAATGAAGGGCAGAATAATAGGACGAGAAGGCAGAAATATAAGAACATTGGAAACACTTACAGGCATCGACTTGATAATCGATGATACACCAGAAGCCGTTATATTATCAGGTTTTGATCCAATTAGAAGGGAAGTTGCAAGGGTTGCCCTTGAAAAGCTCATAGTGGATGGGCGAATACATCCTGCCAGAATAGAAGAAATGGTTGATAAAGCCAAGAAGGAAGTTGACAACTATATTAAGGAACAAGGAGAGCAAGCTACCTTTGAAACGGGAGTCCACGGATTGCATCCGGAAATCATTAAACTTTTGGGAAGGTTGAGATTCAGAACCAGCTACGGACAAAATGTACTTAAGCATTCTATAGAAGTAGCACACCTTGCGGCATCTATGGCTGCAGAGCTTGGTGCCGATGTAAAAACGGCAAAAAGAGCGGGTCTGCTGCATGACATAGGAAAAGCTGTAGACCATGAGGTCGAAGGCCCCCACGTTCAGATTGGTGCTGACCTTGCTAAAAAATATAAGGAATCCGCTGATATAGTCCACGCTATATCCGCACATCACGGAGATATTGAAGCTACAACCGTTGAAGCAGTCCTTGTTCAGGCAGCTGATGCCATATCTGCTGCAAGACCCGGAGCAAGAAGAGAGACCTTGGAGTCATACATTAAACGCTTGGAAAAAATCGAAGAAATAGCTAATTCATTTGATGGAGTTGAAAAATCTTTTGCTATTCAAGCCGGCAGAGAAGTCAGAATCATGGTTAAGCCGGAGGATGTAAGCGACAGTGAAATAGTATATATCGCCAGGGATATCGTCAAGAAAATAGAAGATGAGCTGGAATACCCTGGCCAGATCAAGGTAAATGTTATCAGGGAAACCAGGGCAATTGAATATGCAAAATAGAAAATGTGCGGCGATACATGCAAATGCATGGAGCCGCCATTTTTAATAATACTATATAAAGGGTAGCACAAAATAACACAGTTGATTCCGACAATGGAGGTATACAGATGAACATATTATTTATAGGTGATGTAGTAGGCAGGCCCGGAAGAAATTATCTAAGTACAAACCTTAACAGGCTAGTTGAAGAAAATGATATAGATTTTGTCATAATAAACGGAGAAAATTCCGCCGGAGGAGTAGGCATAACCAGGAGTACATATGACGAGCTTCTGAGTATGGGAGCGGATATTATAACCCTTGGCAATCATTCCTGGGCGAAAAAAGAAGTATTGGAATTCATCGAAGATGCCGAAAGGCTTATAAGGCCTGCAAACTATCCTGAAGGAACCCCCGGAAAAGGTTACAGAATAGCGGAAAAGGCAGGGAAAAGAATTGCTGTAATAAATCTTTGCGGCAGGGTATATATGGATTGTATTGACTGCCCCTTTAAGGTTATTGATAAAATTTTGAATGAACTGAAGGATAAAGCTGATGTAATAATTGTAGACTTCCATGGAGAAGCTACTTCGGAAAAGCTTGCAATGGGATGGTATCTTGATGGCAGCGTTCATGCCGTGCTGGGTACGCACACTCATGTCCAGACTTCCGATGAAAGAATACTGCCCGGCGGAACTGCCTATATTACGGATGTCGGAATGACCGGTCCCATAGATTCCATATTAGGAGTGGAAAAAGAAGCAGTTATCAGAAAGTTTATTACCGGTATGCCTGCAAGGTTTGAAATTGCAGGGGGTGAAGTTGCTGTTGGGGCTGTATGCATACAGCTTGATGATAATAATAAAGTTATATCCATAAAAAGAATCACACAAAATTCTAAATTGTAGAAAAAAAGAGGATTTTGGATATATTTGTAGAATTATCAGATATATTTAGTATATTTTGGTACTTTACAATTAATCAGGGGGGGCTTTATATGGATGTATTAAAGGTTTCAGCAAAATCGAACCCAAATTCAGTTGCAGGAGCTTTATCGGGTGTGTTGAGAGAAAAAGGCTCCGCGGAAATTCAAACAATAGGGGCCGGCGCTCTGAACCAAGCTATTAAAGCAATTGCCATCGCCAGAGGATTTGTAGCACCAGGAGGAATTGACCTGATATGCATTCCGGCTTTCACCGATATCCAAATAGATGGTGAAGAAAGAACCGCATTAAAACTAATTATAGAACCCAGATAAACTTAATACCTGCTTTTAAACAAGCAGGTATTGTTTTTTTTTGTACGAACGTGTATACTTTCCTGTATAACAATTGTGGAACATTTTTGGAAAATCCTTTGTGTATTACATAAATTCTAAAGAATTTATGTTATAATATGCGCAGGCGCATATTATATCTTTTATAGGAGGCTTAGTATGCAAAAGGCTGACCTGCATATTCATACAACAGCATCCGACGGACTCATGAGTCCGGAGAAGGTAGTACGCTGGGCAAGTGTCAAGAGATTGACTGCCATAGGAATAACAGATCATGACACCGTCAAGGGAATCAGCCCTGCGTTAAAGGCTGCCTCCAAGTATGGGGTGGAAATCGTGCCCGGAATAGAGCTTAGCACTCTATTTGAAGAGGAAGAGATACATGTTCTGGGTTATTTTATAGATTACAAATCCCAATGGCTAGCCGACACCCTCAAAAAAATACAGAATTCCAGGTACGAGAGAGCCGGAAAAATAGTAGGCAAGCTTAACGATATGGGAATTGACATTACTCTTGAGCAAGTAAAAGGAATAGCTGATGATGGTGCAATGGGCAGGCCTCATATTGCAAGGGCTATGATTGATAAAGGCTATATCAGTAATATCAGAGAGGCCTTTAGCGAGTACATCGGCAAGGATCGTCCGGCATATGTGGAGAGATACAAACTAACCTGCAAAGAAGCTATAGATATGATAGAAAAATTGGGAGGAATATCTGTTCTTGCTCACCCCGGGCTGATAAACAACAAGGAAAATATCGGAAAAATTATTGACCTTGGAATTGACGGCATTGAAGTATACCATTCCAAACATGATGATGAAACCGTCAGAAATATTCTGGCTGTCGCACATTCGAGAAATCTATTGATTACAGGAGGCTCTGACTGCCACGGGATGAAATTGAATAATGAACCGATATTGGGAAACTATTCGATTGATTATAAATATGTACAAATGCTTAAAGAAGCATTGAATAAAAAATGAGGAGGGGTCAAAAATGGAAATAAAATTATCCGACAAAGTTTTAAATATAGCTCCATCCATGACTTTGGCAGTTAATGCAAAGCTTAAGCAGATGGTTGATGAGGGAGTTGAAGTATTTGGCTTTGGTGTAGGTGAGCCTGATTTTGATACGCCTGAGTACATAAGAAAAGCAGCTATTGAAGCAATGAACAAAGGCTTTACAAGATATACTCCGGCACAAGGGACAATTGAGCTCAGAAAAGCAATATGTGCCAAGCTTAAAAGAGAGAACAGCCTGGATTATGAGCCGAATCAAATAATAGTATCAAGCGGTGCAAAGCATTCGCTTTCCAATACTTTTGCGGCTATTTTGAATCCCGGGGATGAGGTTATTGTACCGGTTCCATATTGGGTCAGCTATACGGAGATAATCAAGCTGAATGACGGAGTTCCGGTCCTGGTGCCGACAAAAAAAGAAAACAACTTCAAGATGTCCGGGGAAGAGCTGAAGAATGCAATAACTGCAAAGACAAAAGCAATATTGATAAATTCACCCAGTAATCCTACTGGTGCAGTATATACCGAAAAGGAATTAAGGGAAATTGCTGAGATTGCGGTACAAAACAATCTGTTTGTTGTATCGGATGAGATATATGAGAGAATCATATATGATGATAACAAGCATATCAGCATTGCTTCCTTCAACAGTGAAATCAAAGATCTTACAATAGTGATAAATGGAATGTCAAAGTCATATGCCATGACGGGCTGGAGGCTCGGATATGCTGCCGGAAATGAAAAAGTGATTAAAGCTATGTCAAGTGTTCAGGGTCATGCGGTATCCCACCCCAGTTCCATAACCCAATACGCTGCTGCAGCAGCCTTAAACGGGCCGCAGGATGATTTGAAAAACATGGTTCAGGAATTTAATAAACGAAGAAACTATATGTATGGCAGAATAAATGCGATGAAAGGCCTTAGCTGCATTAAGCCTGAAGGAGCCTTCTATGTATATGTTGATATAAGCTCTTATCTGGGAAGAAATCTATGCGGAATCAAGCTGGGTTCTTGTTTGGATTTTGCTCAGACTATGCTTGAAAAGGGCCATGTGGCAGTGGTACCGGGAGCTGCATTCGGAACTGAAGGCTTTGTAAGGATTTCCTATGCGACCTCAATGGAAATTATTAAAAACGGCCTTGACGCCTTTGAAAGCTTTATTGATAAAAACATTGAATAGGGTGGTATCATACAGTGAACAGAAATGAATATCAAAACCCTTTGATAAGCAGATATGCAAGCAGGGAAATGTCCTTTATCTTTTCCGAGGACTATAAGTTTTCCACCTGGAGAAAGCTGTGGGTTGCCCTTGCCGAAAGCGAGATGGAGCTGGGGCTGAATATTTCTCCGGAACAGGTGGAGGAATTAAGAGAACATATTTATGATATCAATTACGAGGACGCAGAGAAAAGGGAAAAGGAGACGCGGCATGATGTAATGTCCCATGTTTATGCTTACGGCTTACAGTGCCCCAAGGCAAAGCCCATAATACACCTGGGAGCCACCAGCGCCTTCGTAGGCGACAATACCGATGTCATTCAGATGTCGGAAGGCCTCAGGCTCATAAGGACAAAGCTTCTGAATGTTATTAAAAATCTCGCAGGTTTTGCGGAAAAATATAAAAACCTTCCCACTCTAGGATTTACCCATTTTCAGCCTGCACAACTTACCACTGTCGGAAAAAGAAGCTGCTTGTGGATGCTCGATTTTCTGATGGACATGGAGGAGCTTGACTTTCAGCTGGGCAGGCTCAAGCTGAGGGGCGTCAAAGGTACTACCGGTACACAGGCAAGCTTTATGGCGCTTTTTAACGGTGACCATGAAAAAATAAAGGAATTGGACGTAAGAGTCACAAAGAAAATGGGCTTTGAGAAAAGCTTTGAAATTACGGGCCAAACATACCCGAGGAAGATGGACAGCCAGGTTTTGAACGTGCTTTCACAAATAGCGGAATCAGCGCATAAATTCAGCAACGATATACGGCTTCTCCAGAGCCTCAAGGAAATTGAAGAGCCCTTTGAAAAAAGCCAAATAGGCTCGTCAGCAATGGCATACAAACGAAATCCTATGAGATGCGAAAGGATTGCAGCCCTTTCCAGATTCGTGATAACAAATTCGCTGAATCCCGCAATAACTGCGGCTGCTCAATGGTTTGAAAGAACCCTTGATGATTCTGCCAATAAAAGGCTTGCAATTCCGCAAGGTTTTCTGGCGGTTGACAGCATACTAAACATTATTATAAATGTAACGGCCGGCCTTGTAGTAAATGAAAGGATGATAAAAAGGCACATCGACGAGGAACTTCCTTTCATGGCTACCGAGAACATACTTATGGAAGCGGTGAAAGCAGGAGGGGACCGGCAGGAACTCCATGAAAAAATAAGGCAGTTCTCTATGGAAGCAGGAAGAAGGGTAAAGGAAGAGGGCCTGGACAACAATCTGATAAGCCTTATAGAAGGGGATGAAAGCTTCAGGCTGGGCAAGAATAAGATACAAGAGCTTTTGGATGCCAGAAACTTTATCGGAAGAGCCCCGGAACAAGTTGAAGAGTTTCTTGCGGAACATGTTTATCCGCTTCTTGAAAAAAACAAGGATAAATTAAATATTACAGCAGACTTAAAAGTATAAACATAATCACACATTAGGAGGAGAGCATATGAGCAGCATACTCATAAAACAACTGTACAGGAGCACAGAAGATTACATCAACAAGAATATCAAGGTATCCGGGTGGGTGAAGACTGAAAGAACCTCAAAAAATTTTGGTTTTATTGAATTGAATGACGGAAGTTTTTTTAAGAACCTTCAGATTGTGTTTGAAGAAGGTCTTGATAACTTCAATGACATAGCCAAACTTTCGGTAGGTTCTGCCATAAGCGCGGAAGGAGTGCTGACAGAGTCTTTAGGTGCAAAGCAGCCCTTTGAGCTGAAAGCCGTTAGAATTACAATAGAAGGCAAATCTACACCCGATTATCCGCTTCAGAAGAAGAATCATTCCTTTGAATTCTTAAGAACGATAGCTCACCTGAGGCCAAGGACAAATACATTTTCCGCGGTATTCAGAGTGAGATCCCTGGTAGCATATGCAATACACAGGTTTTTTCAGGAGCAGGGTTTTGTATATGTTCATGCCCCTATCATTACAGGAAGCGATGCCGAAGGGGCAGGAGAAATGTTCAGGGTTACCACCCTGGATATGGATAATCCCCCCAGGACAGCAAAAGGAGAAGTTGACTTCTCCAGGGATTTCTTTGGAAAATCCGCGAACCTTACCGTAAGCGGCCAGCTTAATGTAGAAACCTTTTGCATGGCTTTCAGGAACGTATATACCTTCGGCCCCACCTTCAGGGCAGAAAACTCAAATACCGCAAGGCATGCCGCAGAATTTTGGATGATAGAACCGGAAATAGCCTTTGCGGAGCTTTCGGACAATATGGAACTGGCGGAAAATATGGTAAAGTACATAATCAATTATGTTCTTGAGAATGCGCCGGAAGAGATGGAATTTTTCAACAGGTTCATTGACAATACTCTGCTCGATAGGCTGAAGAATATTGTAAACTCCGATTTCGGTATTGTTACTTATACGGAAGCCATAGACATACTGAAAAAATCCGGTGTAGATTTTGAATACCCCGTCGAATGGGGAATCGACCTTCAGACGGAGCATGAAAGGTATATCACCGAGCAGGTCTTTAAAAAACCGGTGTTCGTAATCAACTATCCGAAGGAAATTAAAGCTTTTTATATGAGAATGAACGATGACGGAAAAACAGTAGCTGCAATGGATCTTCTGGTTCCCGGAGTGGGAGAAATCATCGGAGGCAGCCAGAGAGAGGAAAGGCTTGAGGTACTTGAAAAGAAAATGGATGAAATGGGACTGAATAAAGAGGATTACTGGTGGTATCTTGATATAAGAAAATACGGCGGTGTCAAACATGCCGGCTATGGGCTGGGTTTTGAGAGAATTATAATGTACATAACCGGAATGGGAAATATAAGGGATGTAGTGCCTTTCCCGAGAACGGTAAAGTCAGCTGAATTTTAAGAGACACGGGGACGTTTCTCCTGTCTAATTTTATAGGGGTGTTGTCTGACTGCTTAATAGCAGTTGGCAATATCCCTTTTCTTATATTGTGAAGTAGCAG
>JAGOLK010000031.1:9019-21042 GCA_017994115.1 Clostridia bacterium
AGAACGGTAAAGTCAGCTGAATTTTAAGAGACACGGGGACGTTTCTCCTGTCTAATTTTATAGGGGTGTTGTCTGACTGCTTAATAGCAGTTGGCAATATCCCTTTTCTTATATTGTGAAGTAGCAGTAACTTAATAAGACAACGCCTCATAATATGGAATATGAGGTTCATTTCATTCCATATACCTTTGAAGGGAGGCTTAATAATGGGTCGTAGGCACTCATCAGCATATAATGCATTACCTCCGGCTTCATGACCGCCGGCATCATATCCGGCGGCTTCGCCGGCACGAAGCCTGTTTTCCTTGCCTTTTTCCATACCTGCGCTTCCGACAGGAGAATTGCTGGGAGGAATCAGCAATACCGTAAGAGGATTGGTTCTAAATGACAACTGGTGGCTTATACTGCTTATAATTTTTTTATTTTTCCCTAAAGTCAGCGGCAGGATGTTTGGAGGGCTTCTTGCGAAATAGGCTCCTGAAGACCTGAAGTTATTCGGTTTTTTGGATATAAACAGCTATTGACTAAGTATGTTTTTTTTTATATAATGAATAAGTGTCACAGGGGTATAGCTCAACCGGTAGAGTAGCGGTCTCCAAAACCGTTGGTTGTGGGTTCAAGTCCTACTGCCCCTGCCATTATATGAATCTTATAGCCGCATTGGTTTGCGGCTTTTTTTATTTAGTTTCAATAAAAACTTTTTTGTGTCACTCCCCATTTTCTCAAGGTTTCATCATTGCCTATCCAGACAGGTATCCCAACCGGTATAATATTATAAAGACTCAGGACATCTGAATTTATCATACGGATGCAGCCTTTTGACACCTGGCGCCCTATGGAATAGGGACTGTTATTTCCATGAATACCGTACAAATTGCCTTTTCCAACAGAAAGGCCTATCCATCTTGTTCCAAGAGGGTTCTTCGGGGAACCGCCGGCTACGGGTTTTGAACCGTCACCCGGTGACCACATTGGATTCTTTCTTTTCAGGTATACATAGAATTTCCCCTGGGGCGTTTTGTTTGTAGCTTTTCCTATTGCTATCGGATACTTTCCAATGACTGTTTTTCCGCTATATAAGGTAAGAATTCTTTTAGTCCGGTTAATAGCAATCCAATAGCCGCGGGAGGCAGGCCTTGCGATAATATCCGGAGGTCTGTATTTACCGTTTAATGAAAGCCTCTTTATCATGGCGGCCTTGAACTGGGGCCCTTGTATGCCATCGGCGGCAAGGTTGCAGTCGCTTTGAAACCTGAGAGTTGCATTCCTCAAATTAATTAATTCATCTTTATAATCATACTTATAATACCCCATTGATTTTAATGCTTCTATATAATTATCACTGTTTAACTCGGAAAATGTTTCTTCCTCGGGACAGGCCATGAGTTCTTTGATAAGCTCAATATCTTCCGCATAAATTTCAATATATGATATCAAAAATAACAGCAATACCGCGGCGATTAAACCTTTGCGCATAAAATACCTCCTTGAAAGCGTCTTAACATTATTATTATTCTTTAAATAATGTTTTCTTATGTCCGTGTTTGAATATTTACATATACTTCATATTTGAAGAATAATGCGACATATATAATAAGGAGAGCTAATTGCTCTCCTTGTTTTAAGTATTAGAACCTTGTTCCGGTTGTTCCTGCCATATTCCTCTCAGCTGTCTCAATTAGTCTTCTAACCATCTGACCGCCTATTTTACCTGCATCCCTTGCTGCAATATCTCCGTTGTAACCTTCCTTTAAAGTAACGCCAACCTCTGTTGCTATTTCATATTTAAATCTGTCAAGAGCTGCTGCTGCATGAGGTACTACCTTTTGATTATTTCTTGCCATCCGTATTCACCTCCTTGAGCAATATGTATAATGAGTTAATAATGATTTACGCATTATTATTTTGGTTAAGCTTCAATATTTTAATCCAAGTAAATTTTGCCTGATTTGGCTCATTAAGTGATTCATTAATCTTCCTGAAAAACCATCACAAAATAATCATTAATAATGTAAATAATAATAATGTCATTATAAATGACAATACAAAACGAAGGGAGATCAGGAAATGAAAGGCGTAAAACCTTCAGTAAGAGCACTTTGCAGTGTCTTGTCAGTCTGTATTATCTTTTTTGCGGGCATTGCAGCCTTTGCCGACAACAATACTCCATCAGCTGTCAAAAGTAAACACTACCTGGAAGAGGCTGTGGAAAAAATGGTGCAGGAAGGCAGCTTAACCAGGGAAAAGGCAGATAAAATACTTGAATACAAACAAAAAAGGAATGATGAACTAAAGCAGCTGCCCTTAGAACAAAGAGCCCAAATGAAAAAACAGGGCGGAAGAGGGAGTCTTCTGAAGGCACTGGTTCAAGAAGGCATAATAACGGAAGAGGAAGCAAAAGCCATCAGGGAAAAGCTGCGGGAAATGAAGGAAGCAAGAGTTGCCGACGGATTGCAGAGCCTTATAGATAAAGGCGTGCTTACGAAAGATGACATCAATAACATCAGAAGCTATTTGCTGAAAGTCAGGGAAGAACGCAAGGCTTCCATTGAAAAGCTGAAATCCATGACTCCCGAAGAAAGAAAAGCATACTTTAAAGAGTATAAAAATGAACGAAAAGACATCATTACCAAAATGGTGGAAGACAAGGTAATAACAAAAGAGCAGGCAGAAGAAATCAGAAAGGCAATACCGGAATTAAACAAGTTCAGATACTAGGCCCGAGACACGAGAGGCAGAGCAGGCTCTGAACAGAGGTCTGTTTCACGGATTCCTGCGGAATGACACGTCATTAAACAATTTTATAAATATCTGAATTTTTCCCGAATCGTGTCTTCCGTGGATTTCCGTGTCCTCTGTGATACCAGCGGCCTATGCTATTGGTAATTCAATGCGGAATACGGCTCCTGTCTCTGAATTTTCCGCAGTTACTTTTCCTTTATGTTTTTCAATAATATTCTTGCTTATTGCAAGGCCGAGGCCAAAATTACCATTCCGGCCTTTAAAGAACCTGTCAAAAATATTGGGAAGTTCATCGGATTCAAAACCCGGCCCGTCATCCGATATCGTGACTCTTACTGTTTTTTCACTAATGATCGCTGACTTTATTTCTATTGAGCTTTTTGCATAGCGTATGCAATTGCTGATTATATTGCTGATTGCTCTCGAAAGCTTTTCCTCGTCTGCAATTATATTGATGTTTTCTTCGGGCACAGATATGTCAATTTTAATGTTGTTTTTGCAGGCAATCACATTCATACGCTCTGCGCAGCTGCGTAACAGTTCGTTAAAATACAGTGTTTCATAGCAATAGTTTTCTTCAATCGCATCCAGCCGTGACAGGTAGAGAAGATTTTCCACAAGCTGAGTCAAGCGTTTTGATTCTTCGATTATGATACCGGCAGCTTCATTACTGTCCGCAACATTGTATTTTATGCCCTCCGCATAGCTCCGGATGGACATAAGCGGAGTCCTGAACTCATGGGAAGCATTCTGCAAAAAGGTCTTCTGTGCCTTATCATAAGTTTCCAGCTTTTCAGACATTATATTTATGTTTGCCACAAACTCGCTCAGCTCATCGTACACGGGAGTGCTGATCTTCGCTCCGAAATTCCTTTCGGCAATTGATCGTATATGCTGATTCAAGGTACTGAACGGCTCAGAGATTTTTTTGACTATGACGGAGGAGAACAGTACAATAATGAATGCCGACAACAGAAGTATTGCAAAGAGAATAATATTTATAGCCATCTGTAGCTGATTTACCTTCTGCAGGCTGGAATATACGATTATCCACCCCAGTCCGAAATCATTCTTCTGCGCTACCGGTTTTACTACTGATATATATTCGGTACCGGAAAGATGGAAGTTCAAGTAGCTTTCCTTTTCTAAATCCTTTAATTTGCTTATCTCTGCGGAAATTTTACCCACGAGGCCATCATCGGGATCCTCATACAATTCAGCAGGTGAATTAATAATATTTTTATTATTATCCATTAAAATATAATCGGCATTCAATACAGAAAGCGGCTCTCTCAAGGATCTGTCAAGCATGAAGTAGAACCTGAACACATCATTGGTTCTTATTCTTATCCTGGGAAGCTCGGGAGGCATTCCCTTGCTGAATATGAATATTTCAGGGCCCCTTTTCAAAGCCGTTTCTTCGGCATGGGATGCTATCTTATTCAATTGCTCTATAATATCCTTTTCGATATATATCCTTATGGCAGTATTAAATATGATTGCAACCAGTACAATCAAAGTGATTATTACGGTAAGATTATATTTGAATATCCGCCATTTTATGGTATTGCTTTTCATAATATCATTCCTTGTCTTTTAATCGGAAGCCAAAGCCCCAAACCGTGTCTATTTTAAGCTCTGAGCCTGCATCTGAAAGCTTTTTTCGTAATCTCTTTATCATGTCATCGGTTGCCCTGGTTTCAACTGCATTTTCAAAGCCCCAGACCCTGTCAAGAAGTTCACTGCGGCTTACAGCCCTGTTTCTGTTGGCTGCAAGGTAATAGAGCAGGGAGAATTCCATTCCGGTAAGTCCGATATCCTTTTCATTGCATTTTGCCATTTTAATATTGTGATCAATAACAATATCCGAGACTTTAATAACTTCCATCAATCCTCCATTAGCTTTATCCATTTCAATTCTTCTGAAAATGCTTCTGATTCTTGCAATAAGCTCCATAGGGCTGAAGGGCTTTGTCAAATAATCGTCACATCCGAGGGTCAATCCGGCAATTTTGTCCGGCTCAGTGTCCTTGGCTGATACTATGATAACCGGAATACTGCTTATTTGCCGTACCTGGGAGCAGAGAGAGTACCCGTCTATTCCCGGCATCATTATATCTATTACAAGCATGTCAGCGGGTTTTACATTAAAAGCGTCAAGTATGGATTGCCCGTCGTTGAATGTTTCGGCCTCAAAACCTTCCTTTACTAAAAAGGATTTTATTATATTGCATATATTTACCTCATCATCAGCTATGTATATCAGCTTTTTATCCATAGGTTCATTCACCTCATGATTAATTTTATCATGAAAACCTGAAAAATTGCATTTGAAAATTCCTGCTGCTTTAAATTTGCCGCAGTTCTGCGGAGATTTTAGATATAAAAAGATATAGAATTAGAATATAGTAAAAACAAGCAGAAATACAGGAGGTAGGGTCAATGAATCTTGATACATCCGTCGGCAGCAAGCACACATTTAAAATAACCCGGAAGAAGATATTAATCATTGTTGCGATATTGCTTATTGCTGCAGCTGTAATAGGAATTAATTATTTTAAATCAAAAAACTCTAAGAATCCGGCCGTACAGCAGGCAACAGCCATGGCAAGAAAGGGGGACCTCAGTGTTGTTGTCACAGGATCGGGGCCAATCAGTTCCTCAGAAAAGTTTACCTTGACTTCAAATGTAAGCGGGACTCTCACAAATATATATTTCCGGGATGGAGACAAAGTAAAGGCAGGAGATTTGATATTTGAAATAGATGACAAGGATACCCAGCTGCAGATAAAACAGATAAAAAACAGCATTGCACAGGCAGAGCTTACCCGCAGCAGCAATATATCGGACCTTGAAGCCGGAACGGTTACAGCTCCTATTGACGGGGAGATACTTGACCTGCAGGTTAAAGAAGGAGATAACATATCAAATAACGGTACTTTATTGACCATTACGGACAAATCAAAATTAAGGCTGTTGGTTCAGTTTATCAATACATATAAAAACAGGCTTTCCATAGGGCAGAAAGTTACAGTAAATGCTTTTGATACCGAAAGGGACGAGCTGCACAGGGTGGAGGGAACCATATCCGGCATCAGTACTCCCGGTTACACAACAAGCAGCGGTGCTGAATCATATAATGTCGGCATAATAATTGAAAATAACGGCTCCTTGAAAGAAGGAATGGTTGCAAATGCTTCCGTAGACATAGACGGAACCGAGGTAAAAAGCAGCGGAAGCAATACGCTGAGTTACTTGAAAAGCATGACCGTAAGGGCCCCTTCAGGAGGAACCGTAAGCAGGCTGTACATAGAAAACGGCCAGAACGTCAAGAAGGGTGATATCCTGGCAGAGCTTGAAAATGATGACCTGGAGCTTGCTATCAAAACAAGTGACCTGAAACTTGAGGATTTGAATACACAACTTCAGACAGCGGAAGAGAAGCTTCTGGATCATAAGATATACGCGCCCTTTGACGGAACCTTGACCCTGAATGATATTGAGCAGGGCAACAGCATAAAGCAGGGGGATATTCTGGGAAGTGTTGCAAACTATGACATTATGGAGTTCAGCATAAACGTGGATGAGCTGGATATAGCCAAAATAAAGGAAGGACAGAATGTAAAGGTTACCATTGATGCTATCCCTGACACAACTGCCAAACCACTCAAGGGAATTGTATCAAAAATTGCAGTGGAGGGTACATCGTCAAACGGAGTATCAACCTATCCTGTAACAATTAAAATAGAGAAAAATGAAGCACTGAAGGGCAGTATGAGTGCAAACGGGGAAATAATCGTGAATGAGAAAAAAGACGTACTTTATGTGCCGATTGATGCAGTGGTTAAAATGAATGGCAAAAGCTATGTAAGGGTTGTATCCGGGGCAGGATGGGCAGGTAAAACTGTCAGAAACCGGAATTCAGACACAAATGGCACAGAAGTCAAAGAAGACACAAAGCAGAATACTGAGAAGCAAATTGAATTGAGAGAGGTCAAAACCGGTATAAGCAATGCCGAATACATAGAAATAGTCAGCGGACTGAAAGAGGGAGAAGCAGTAATCGTAACTTCCAGGAGTTCCGGCAGCAATAATCAGAGAGGGCCGAATATGATGATTATGGGTGCTCCTCCTGCAGGGGGCGGCAATGTCAGAATCAGAAGCAATTAGGAGGAGTGCGGTCATGATAGAAATATGCAATATGAGTAAAATCTATCGGATCGGAAAAGTCGCGGTAAAGGCATTGGATAATATAAGCCTGTGCATTAAGCAGCACGAATTTGTTTCGATAGTAGGGCCTTCCGGGTCAGGGAAATCCACTCTGATGAATATGATCGGCTGCCTTGATGTGCCTACCTCCGGAGAATACCGTCTGGACGGCATGGAAGTAAGCGGCCTCACCGACGACCAGCTTGCATTCATACGGAATCATAAGATAGGCTTTGTTTTTCAAGGCTTTAATCTGATTCAAAAGCTTAATGCCTTGGAAAACGTTGAACTTCCCCTTATCTATCAAGGCATACCTACAAGGGAACGGTATGAAAGATCGGTGGAGGCATTGAAGCTTGTAGGTCTGGAAGACAGGGCCCATCACAGGCCGGCTGAGCTTTCCGGCGGACAGCAGCAGCGTGTTGCTATTGCAAGAGCACTGGTTGGCAATCCACAAATTATATTGGCAGACGAGCCAACGGGAAATCTGGATTCAAAGTCCGGCAAGGACATAATAAATATGCTTAAGGAGCTGCATCTGAAAGGAAGCACGATAGTATTGATAACCCATGACAATGATATTGCCATGATGGCTGAGAGAATAGTCCGGATTCAGGACGGGCAAATAAACGATGACAGGATGGTGGGCTAGGGATGAGTTTTATTCAGGCTTACAAAATGGCTGTAAAGAGCATCAAAAGCAACAAGGTTCGCTCCTTCCTCACCATGCTGGGAGTAATAATCGGCGTATCCTCTGTTATAGCGGCAGTAGGTTTTGCCCAGGGCAGTACCAAAAGCATAACAGATATGATATCAAGTATGGGTACCAATCTGATACAAGTCAATATAATGGGAAGAAACAGCAACAGAAACGTTACATACAGCCAGATAAAGGAATTTGCCGAAGAAAACAGCGGGGAAATTGCGGCAGTAGCACCCCAGTCAAACACTTCGGCTACAGTAAAGTATAAGACAAACAGCAGGGACACCAACGTTCTTGGAACAAGCCCCGACTATCAGACAATAAGAAGTGTTTATGCGCATCAGGGCCGGTTCATGATTCAGAATGACCTTGAAAGTATGCAGAAGGTTGCTGTATTAGGAACTGCAGTTGTCAATGACATATTTGAAGGAACAAGCCCTCTTGGGGAAAAAATAAAAATTAACGGGCAGCTGTTCACTGTTGTTGGTGTACTGGAAGAGAAGGACGGAGGACAGGACCAGGGAGCAGACGACATCGTTATTATTCCTGTCACTGTGGCACAGAGGCTGTTCAGGTCAGGAGTAATAAGGAATTTTTCCATACAGGCAACAAGTCCGGACACAGTGGAAAGTGCAATGGCGAAGCTGGAGGAATTTCTTGCAAAAACCTACAAGAATTCCGACGCTTTCAGAGTCTTCAACCAGGCAGAGATGCTGGAGAACCTTGACAGCATGACCGGAACCATGACAGCGGTGCTGGCAGGGATTGCAGCTATTTCACTCATTGTCGGCGGTATAGGAATAATGAATATCATGCTTGTATCTGTCACGGAAAGAACGAGGGAGATAGGCATAAGGAAGGCCATAGGAGCAAAAAAGAAAAACATACTTGTTCAATTCCTGATTGAAGCCATAATTCTTACCGGGTTCGGCGGAGTCCTGGGTGTGGCTGTCGGCCTGTCCGTAATACATTTTATTATCGGAGGATTCGGCCTTGTACCGGAAGTGTATTCGATACCCTGGATCCTGATTTCCTTCGGTATTTCCCTGGGAGTAGGCGTTACCTTCGGATTATTTCCCGCATATAAAGCAGCCGGCCTCAATCCCATAGAAGCTTTAAGGTCGGAATAACATTTTTCCGATATAGCTCTGAAGCTTCCAAGGATATGCTGACAATATCCAATGTCCAATCACTAAGTACTATCATTCTCAATTGATAAAATTTATCACCATTAAATAATTGAAAATACTATGTACTTTATTTTCATTTGCGATTGACAAAAGTTAATATATGTAATATTATTATAGAAGAAAAGTATATACCGGAATAGAACAGGCGGATTGAAATCAATTTAGCCGGGCTAAGATTTAGCAGCAGGTAAATATACTTGTGGGACTATATAAACAGTCTTGCAAGTATTTTTGTTTTATAGGACTGCTAGGTATAGATTCATTTAAATATATTGGGGGAAGAAATTATTGAATAATCTGACCGGTAAAATCACTGATCTATTTATTATAAAATTTATTAAAGACACCAAGCCTGAAAAAAAAGTATCAGACCCGGCATTAAGACGCAGATATGCTTATTTGGAGGCATATGTCAGTATTGTCGGCAATCTGCTGCTGTCCGCCATAAAGGTTGCACTGGGATTATTCCTTAACAGTATTTCCCTTCTTGCCGATGCAGCCCATACTGCGGCAGATGTATTGACCTCAATAGTTGTCCTTCTCGGATTCAAGCTGTCAAGCTCACCGGCGGATGAAAAGCATCCGTTTGGACACGGCAGAATAGAATTGATTGCAACCCTGGTAATATCTGCAATGCTTTTTATAGTTGGTTTTGAATTTGCAAAATCTTCTTATGAACGTTTGATATCAAACACTCCGGTCAAAGGGAGCTACATTGTCGCATTAATAATGATACTTGGAGCCATATTCAAAGAATGGATGGCCAGGTTCTCCATAGACCTTGGCAATAGAACCTCTTCATCAACCCTTCTTGCGGATGCATGGCACCATAGAACCGACGGCATAGCCTCAATACTGGTGGCTGTTGCAATAATAGCTTCGGAATTCGGTTATTATAAAGTGGATGCCGTATTCGGCCTTATGGTTTCTGCGCTGATAATCTATACAGGGTATAGTATTTCAAAAGATTCTATTTCACAAATCATTGGGGAAACACCGGCGGAAGAGGAACTCAATAATATTGAAAATATTGCCTTGACTGTATCTGGAGTTCACAGCATCCATAAGGTGAACGTCCACAGTTATGGCTGCCATAAGGAAATATCCCTACATGTACAGGTAGATAATGATATGTCCCTGGTTATGGCTCATGATATTTCCGAGCAGGTGGAAAGAACAATAGAAGCAAATATGAACTGCAAGGCCATTGTCCATATAGAACCCCTGGAGGAGATTTTTTAGCAGCAATATATCAATTGATAATCATTCTCATTTTTAAATTACTTATATCTGAAGAAGCAGCCATAAAATAACCACAAAAAAGTCTAAATATTTTTTAGTAATTTTTGCAGGCGCGATACATTTTATTTTTAAAAATTAAACGCATATGATATATTTTATTGAGATTATAATTTTTTTGTAAACACAAATGATAAATTTTTACTGAGATAATAATTTGCTGCGGAAGCTTGACACTTAATTCTATAATTTTTTTCACTTTTTTGATTGAGACACCCAAGAGCATTGATATTGCTGATATTACAAAAAACCTTCAAAAAAACGACGCGTTTAAATCGCTTTAGAGCGATTTTTTTTGATGTGGTAATATAATTAGACCTCGTGATTTTTCTTACTAGAATATGCAGCCGGTATCCGGGCAGCTTTAGCCGGATCAATAGGGCCAATTACAGAATTATCCGGATAGAGTTTTTTTAAGTTAATCAAGATAAGTAAATTAAGAAAGATAAGTTAATCAAGAAAGGGAAATTGTGAGAAATCTCGAAATAAATAATTATTGAGCATTTAATATTACAAATTAAAGAATTTATAAGGCCAATAAAAAATTTTATCAATAAAAGAGGACTTTGGCTCTTCTATGTCGAATATTTCAATTGCGCTAAATAATCATTTCGCGCAATATTGAATGAATAATCAATAAGGAGATATGTAATATGACTAAACTTCCTGATATTGCAGTTGAATTTCTTGAATACATGGAAACCATCCGCGGTAAATCAAAAAATACTATCACCGCTTATAGTTATGACCTTGCTCTCTTTTTCAAATATATAAAAATGAAACGCGGTTATTTAGTAACTGATATGAACATTGATGAAATTCCCATTGATGATATAGATATGTATATGATCAACAATATAAGCCTTGCTGACCTATATTCCTTCCTCTCCTTCACGGCTAACCAAAGAGACAATAAAAATTATGCCAGGGCCAGAAAGGTAGCATGTATAAGGTCCTTCTTCAAATACCTTCATAAAATGAAAATGATCAAAGAAAATCCGAGTATAGAACTGGAATCACCTAAAATCAATTCCAGGCATCCTATTTACCTCACCCTCGAGGAAAGCAAGCAGCTTCTTTCGTCCATAGACGGCGAGAACAAAGAAAGAGATTATGCTATAATAACTCTTTTCTTAAACTGCGGACTGCGCCTTTCAGAACTGATAAGCATAGATATAAACAAAATCAGCAATGACATATTGACGGTAATCGGAAAAGGCAGCAAAGAACGGACGGTATATCTGAACAATGCATGCATGGATGCCATAAACAACTACTTAAGGGTTCGTCCTGTTGATGATGTTAAAGATAAGAATGCATTGTTCCTAAGCGAAAGAAAGCGCAGAATAAGCAAAAGAACCGTACAATACCTTGTGAAAAAATATATCGGTATTTCCAACCTTGATATGGAGAAATACTCCCCTCATAAGCTGAGACACACTGCTGCCACTCTAATGTACAAGTATGGAAAAGTCGATATCAGGTCTCTTCAGCAGATTCTTGGACATGAAAATATTTCAACAACACAGATTTATACGCATTTGGATGATGAAACTCTCAGGAACGCAATAAATGCCAATCCCCTTTCCGAGGAGAAGAAATAATCTGTAATGATTAACATAAATATATTTATGTTAATCATTACTTTCTCTTTCGCTATAATCTACTATGTAGTCTCTCTCATATTTCCATTTTTCCAGATCTTCTATATCCAGTTCAGCCTCTTCATCGTCTATTATCTCGTCTATCTCAATGCTGTTGTAATCAGCAGCCTTATCTATGCAAGTGCAGCAATTATCGCAAATCTTATTTGGATCAATGTCACATCTGTCGCATTCTCCGCAATCGGTACATTCCCTGTCCGTTAAAACACACTCTTT
>JAGOLK010000105.1 GCA_017994115.1 Clostridia bacterium
ATGGAAATAAACCCTGAGGAACTGGTAGAGCTGCTTCTATCCTGCAAGGGCTGCAAAAAGGTTGAAATAATAGGAATGGAGTAAAATTATACTCCATTCCCCTGCTTCAAATATGCATTTATGAAATCATCCAGTTCTCCGTCCATTACCGCCCCTGTATTTCCCGTTTCTTCCCCCGTCCTGTGATCCTTTACCAGGTTGTACGGATGGAATACATAGGAGCGTATCTGGCTTCCCCATGCAATTTCACGGTACTCGCCCTTTATGTCGTCTATTTTATCTTTATGCTCCTGTTCCTTAATTTCCAGCAGCTTGGCAAACAGCATTTTCATAGCCATTTCCTTATTGCTGTGCTGGGATCGTTCATTCTGGCACTGGACTATTATTCCTGTAGGTATATGGGTAATCCGTACCGCTGAATCCGTTTTATTGACGTGCTGCCCGCCGGCTCCGCTGGATCGGTAGGTGTCAATCTTCAAATCCTCTTCATCTATCTCTACTTTTACTTCATCATCAAGCTCAGGCATCACGTCCACCGATGCAAAGGATGTATGCCTTTTTCCCGCAGTGTCAAAAGGCGAAATCCTTACAAGCCTGTGCACTCCCTTTTCCGATTTTAGATATCCGTAGGCATTTTCCCCCTCTATAAGCAAAGTGGCACTCTTTATGCCTGCTTCATAATCCCTTAGCATATCAAGGATTGTTATAGCATAACCTTTCCTTTCAGCCCATCTTGTGTACATGCGAAGCAGCATTTCAGCCCAATCCTGGGCTTCCAGTCCTCCTGCCCCGGAGTGTATTGTGAATATCGCATTATTTCTGTCATACTGCCCCTTGAGCAATGTCTCAATTCTGAAGCTCTCTACATCTTTCTGAAGAGTCTTAAAGGATTTCTCCACCTCAGGTATCACCGATTCATCCTGAGCTTCCATCCCCAGCTCTATCAATACTTCAATATCCTCATATTCTTTTTTCAGGTTTTCTATTTTTTCTGTTTTATCTTTTAAAGCCTTTATTGTTTTCAGAACCTTTCCTGCATTTTCGGCATCATTCCAAAAACCTTCCTGGTTCATCTCCTGCTCCAGTTCGTATATCCTCTCCCGTATCGATGTCAGGTCAAAGGGACACCTCAATTTCCTCTATTGCATCCCAAATCTCGGATAAGCCGTATTTATACTGTTCAAGCTCCAACATATATTATTCCTCCTTATTTATTCATCCCGCAGCATTTCTTGTACTTCTTGCCGCTTCCGCAGGGGCAGGGGTCATTTCTTCCTATTTTGTCCTCCTTTACTACAGGCTTTCTCACTCCGCCCTCCTGGTTTGTGGCTACAGGTTCAGCTACCTTTTCCCTTTGAGGAAGGTTTGAAATATTTACATGATAAATGAATCTTACCGTATCTTCCTTTATATTTTTTACAAGCTCCAGGAACATATCATATCCCTCAATCTGGTATGCCTGAACGGGATCCTTCTGCCCGTAGGCCCTGAGGGATATTCCCTCTCTCAGCTGATCCATTGCGTCTATATGATCGATCCACTTTGTATCAACGGATCTCAGCAGCGCAACTCTCTCCAGTTCACGCATTACCTGGGGATCAATTTGTGACTCCTTCTGTTCATATATATCTACAGCCTTACCGGTAATAGCCTCAGTAAGCTCTTCCCTGGTGAAATTCAGCAGTTCTTCCCTGGCAAAAGCATTCTTCGGAAGGAAAATCGTATGCAGATATTCCATCAGCCCTTTAATATCCCACTCTTCCGCAAACTCACTGCCTATAGTATAGGTGGCAACTGCATCCCCTATTATTTCGGCAATCATTTCCATGATGTTTTCCCTTATGTCCTCGCCAAGCAGCACCTGGCGCCTCTGGCTGTATATGACTTCTCTCTGCTTGTTCATTACATTGTCGTACTGCAGCACATGCTTCCTTATATCAAAGTTCCTGCCTTCCACCCTTTTTTGCGCGTTTTCTATGGATTTTGAAAGCAGCGGATGCTCAATGGTCATATCCTCTTCCATTCCCAGGGATTCAACTATTTTCATTATTTTTTCGGAACCGAAGAGCCTCATCAAATCATCTTCCAAAGATATAAAGAACCTGCTGGAACCCTGGTCCCCCTGCCTTCCGGCACGCCCCCTCAGCTGATTGTCTATACGGCGTGACTCATGCCTTTCGGTACCCAGTATATGGAGCCCTCCCAGTTCCTTTACTCCTTCTCCCAATACAATGTCGGTACCTCTTCCTGCCATATTGGTTGAAATGGTGACCATGCCGAGCTGTCCTGCCTGAGCTACTATCTGAGCTTCTTTTTCATGATGCTTGGCATTCAATACCTCATGGGGCACTCCCCTCTTTTTCAGCATATCGCTGAGCATTTCAGAGGTTTCAACAGATATGGTGCCTACCAGGACAGGCTGCCCCTTTTCATGGAGCCTTACAATTTCCTCAACTACCGCATTGAATTTACCTCTTTTGTTCTTATATACCGCATCGGGATAATCTTCTCTTATCATTGGCATGTTTGTAGGTATTTCAACTACATCCAGGTTATAAATGGCCAGGAATTCGTTTTCTTCGGTCTTTGCCGTGCCTGTCATGCCGGCCAGCTTGCTGTACATTCTGAAATAGTTTTGAAAGGTTATGGTTGCAAGAGTCTGGGACTCTCTCTCCACCTTGACGCCTTCCTTTGCCTCAATGGCCTGATGCAGGCCGTCGCTGTATCTTCTCCCGAACATAAGCCTGCCGGTGAATTCATCGACAATTATTATCTGCCCGTCCTTAATTACATAGTCAATATCACGGCGCATGAGGTTCCTTGCCTTAAGTGCCTGGTTTATATGGTGCTGTATCTCCATATTGTTGGCATCGGCAAGATTTTCAAGGTTGAAGAATCTCTCGGCCTTCGCCACCCCTTCCTCTGTCAGGACTACGGTATGAGCCTTTTCATCTATTGTAAAGTCAGCTTCATTTTTAAGCCCTCTGACAAAAGTATCAGCTACATAATAAAGCTGTGTGGATTTTTCTCCGACCCCGGAAATTATAAGAGGAGTCCTGGCTTCATCTATCAGAATACTGTCCACTTCATCCACAATCGCGTAATTTAGTTCTCTCTGAACCATTTGGTCCCTGTATATAACCATGTTGTCCCTAAGGTAATCAAAGCCGTATTCATTATTTGTCCCGTATGTTATATCAGCTCTGTAGGCCTTCTGCCTGTCTTCCGGTTCAAGCCCGTGAACAATAAGCCCCACGGACATTCCGAGAAAGTTGTACAGCTTCCCCATCCATTGGCTCTGGTATGTTGCCAGGTAATCGTTAACGGTAACAAGATGTGTACCTCTGCCTGTAAGAGCATTCAGATACAATGGGAGCGTTGCAACCAGCGTCTTTCCTTCACCGGTTTTCATCTCTGCAATCCTGCCCTGATGCAATACTATTCCGCCCATCATCTGCACATCAAAATGCCGCATTCCCAGAACCCTCACGGAAGCTTCCCTTACCACCGCATAGGCTTCCACCAGCAAATCATCCAGGGTCTCTCCGTCGGCAAGCCTTTTCTTGAATTCATCAGTTTTGCTCTGCAGCTGCTCGTTGCTTAGCTTCTGCATGGCAGGCTCCAATTTGTTTATCTCCTGGACCGTCTTCATTAATTTTTTTATCTCTCTATCATTGGGATTGCCAAAGACTTTATCTAAAAACATTCAGTTATCTCTCCTCATAATTATTTAATTCCCTGTCTGACATATTTATAAGGATAATCAAAATAATGCATTCTTCCATATGCTATTTTTCATAATTATGTTATTTAAAATACATATTAGTATTGTAAACGATACACAGGCTTGAATATTTTCCGCTTCCGGATACTTTCTCAGGCTCTCATTATTCTGAACGGAGCTTTGAATATGCGTCCGGCTCAGCGAAAGCCTTGCATTCTGTGCAACGAACCTGCTCACTGCAAATGTATTGATATCAGAATCAAACACCTCGGATGATCCTGAAAACACTGTAAAAACCATAAAAATAAAGGCTGCATATCTTTTTATATTATTATAGCTGTTGTGCGGCATTAAGATTCACCTGCCCTGAAAATCACGGATTCCAATATATCTTTAATATTTTATCATAATTTCATGCTATAGTCTGTAAAATTCGCAAAAAACAAAAAAAGACATGGGGACGGGGGCATGGGGGGGACACGGGGACGTTTCTCCTGTCCCATCACTTTTCGGATTTTTTTATCATAATTTCCTGAATATACATGAATATACCCAGAGCCATGAATACATCCCCTATGCTGAAAATTTTCGGCCTGGGATACGGTTTCGCCAGTAC
>JAGOLK010000032.1 GCA_017994115.1 Clostridia bacterium
TCTCAGAAAGCCCTTGCATTTCAGATACCTTGATGAACTTCCTGTTACCAAACTTCAGCACATAGTCCTCAGGCCCGATTACCCCTTCTCTGACCATCTCAACAATATCCTCGTAGGTATAAGGCCCGTGCTCGCTATTGTCCTTTCTGTAATACCATATGTACTTTTTTACATCCCCCATGCTTTCACAGTTAATTTTATACATTAGCTTCACCTGCCAAACTTAACATTTTGTATATTCCAGTTAAATTATACCATTAATCAACAAATTCTGAAATCTTTTGTTTCAATATTATCACAAATTTCGACTATTGTGAAATAAACAATTAAAGGACGCAGCGCGACGTCCCTTGAAAAAAAATATTTTTACAATCCCAAATATGCTTTCTTAACAATATCTGATTCCAGGAGTTCCTTGCCGCTGCCCTGGACAGCCAAGCGCCCATTTTGCAGCACGTATCCGCGATTGGCAATTTCCAAGGCCTCCTGTACCTTTTGCTCAACCAACAGCACTGTTATCTTGCCGCTGATTAGCTTCAAGGTATCCATAACCTTGTCTACCAGGAACGGAGCCAGGCCCAGGGACATTTCATCAATCATTATCAGCTTGGGATCCGACATGAGCCCGCGGCCTATAGCCAGCATTTGCTGTTCACCACCGCTTAAAGTCTCTGCCTTCTGGCTCTCCCTGTCTTTCAAAATTGGGAATAATTCATATACTTCTTTCAGGAGCTTTGCCTTCTGCGTCTCGGAGCGGATAGTGAAAGCACCCAGCATAAGGTTATCCTTAATACTCATCTTGCCAAAAACCTGTCTCCCCTCCGGCACATGGGAAACACCTTTTTCCACAATCTTATATGCGGGAATGGTATCAATGCGCTCTCCCATAAACTCGATCTCTCCGGCGGCAGGCCTCAATATCCCCGATATTGTTTTTATCAATGTGGATTTGCCCGCACCGTTGGAACCGACTATCGACACCACCTCACCCTGCTTTACTTCGAAGGAAAAATCAAAAATAACCGGGACATTGCCATATCCTACTTTAAGATTTTTTACTTTTAGCATGATATCTATCCCCCAAATATGCTTTAATAACCTCTTCACAGTTGACAACATCCTGCGGAATACCCTCTGTTATCTTTTTACCCGCATTCAGAACAACGATATTGTCAGATATAGGCATAATAGCTTCCATGATATGCTCGACAATCAGCAGTGACAGCCCTTTTCCCTTGAGCCTGAGGCATAAGTTCATGACATCCTTTATTTCTGTCTGGTTCAAACCCGCCATACATTCATCCAACATCAGAATACGAGGATTAGTAGCCAGTGCCCGGGCAATTTCCACCCTTTTTCTGTCTGCAATAGTAAGGTTTCCGCCAAGAATATCCTTCTTTGGTGTCATGCCGGTGATTTCAAGAAAATCTGCAGTTATTTCCGCAGCCTTTTTCCGGCTTCCGGTATGCAAAAAAGCACCGGTCATGACATTTTCTTCTACTGTCATTTCATTCAAGGTCTTTACTATTTGGAAGGTCCGGGTAATTCCAAGACTGCAAATCTGATAGGAAGTCATACCGGTAATATCCTTTCCGTCATAGATTACATTACCGCTAAAAGGCTTGTAGAATCCGGTAATACAATTAAACAACGTGGTTTTACCTGCACCGTTGGGTCCGATAAGGCTGACTATTTCATTCTCATGAATAGTGAAGGATACATTCTCATTAGCTACCAGTGAGCCGAATTTCATAGTTATGTTTCTGATTTCAAGAAGCGGCTTCAGCATTGCCTTCACCTCCCCTTTTCTGCTGCTTTAATCTGTTTGAAACTCTTGCTATTATGCCAATAACGCCCTTGGGCTGGAAGCATGTAATCAAGACAATCAATAGTCCGTATATCATCAGGTCGATGCCTGTACCGGAGCCCCCAAGCTGTATCCTGGTAAATTCGGAAAGAAGAATAAAAACAGCTGCTCCGATAATCGGTCCGAATATATTTCCGACACCGCCCAAAACCGTCAGCAGGACTATTTTCATAGAAATATCCAGAGAGAAAATCATGAAGGGGTCTATATAGAGTATGTATTGAGCATATATTGAGCCGCAGACAGCCGAGATAAAGGCAGATATGACCATCACATACAGCTTGTAATTGGTTGTATTGATACCAATGGATTCCGCCACCTCATGGCTCTCACGTATAGCCTTTAAATAATATCCCATTTTGGAGTTTTCCAGATAGCTGCAGAAAAAAATCACTGCGGCAAACATTACCAGACAGATGTATACCCAAGGCAGCTTATCATTGAATTGCAAATAAAACAGCCTTTTCCCAAAGCCTGAAGAGCGGGCTATTATGGGCAGGGAAATCCCTGTGGCACCTTCTACGTATTTCCAGCTGACGAAAATCTGCTTGACAATTTCCGCGGCAGCCAAAGTTGCAATAGCGAAATAGTGTCCCTTCAGTCTGAAGCAGGGATAGCTTATAACTGCGGCTGCAGCAGAGGCAAGTATACCTCCCAGAATTACTCCTGCCCAGGGGGTAATGCCATAGCGGGAAAAAATTACTGCAGAGGTATATGCTCCTATGCCGAAAAATGCTGCATGCCCGAAGGAAGTCTGTCCGGCAAAACCGGTAATCAGATTCCAGGCCTCACCCAAGGAAGCGAAAATCAATAGAAGAATGATGGCATTATGCACAGGCTTGGATTGATTAATAAGAGGCAATACAGCCAGAATGGCAATCAAAATGATTAATGCTTTCTTATTCTTTACCATCCGAACAACCCCTTCGGCCTGACTTGTATCACTATCAGATAGATAAGGAATACAAAGGCATATTTAAATTGAGTGCCCAGGAAATAACCTCCCAGGGCCTCTGTCAATCCTATAATCAAACCGCCGAACAGCGCACCCTTTATATTGCCGAAACCTCCCAGTGCAACAGCCACAAAGGCAATAACACTGTAAAGAGCTCCGGATGCAGGATAAATCGGAAAAAAAGTGGACATCAGCGCACCGGCTGCACCTACACAGGCACCGGAAAGTCCAAAGGTTATTGCATACATTTTCTTTGTATTAATTCCCATTAACAAGGCAGTGTTCTTGTTCAAGGCAGTTGCTTGAATAGCCTTGCCTGTTCTTGTTTTATCAATGAAGGCCATGACTGCAATAGTCAGAATTATGCTTGCGGCAGCTGCAGCAACCTGCGGCACACCTATGACAATATTCCCAAGTTCAAGGGTCTTTCCTGAAACCGCAGACTCATTTATATACCTGAAATTAGGTGACCATAAGAACTGTGCGAAATTCTTCAAAAACATGCTGAAACCGAAAGTAGCCAATAGCGCCGTTAATCCGGGGGCGTTAATAACTCTTTTGATAATTCCGGTATAAGTTAAAACTCCCAATATAAAAAGTACTGCAGTACAAACAGGCAGGGCTGCCAGCGGATCTATTGCAAAGATTGCAAACATCCAAAAAGCGGTGTACATTCCAATCATCAAAAACTCACCGTGAGCAAAATTTATAATGTCCATAACACCCCAGGTAAGAGTCAATCCCACAGCTACTAAAGCATATATAAATCCCATTAGTATTCCATTGGCTATTATCTGTCCTATTATCATATGTCCCCTCCTTTTTCGGATTAAGCCATCTGCTTATACCCTTTACATGCAAAGGAAAAAGAGAGCGGAGGATACTCCGCCCCTCTATCTTTGACTCCAATCCGGGAAAGGAACTATCGGGTCAGCCGTGGCGGTATCTTTGGGATATACTGCCTGATATTTCTTATCCTGGGTCTGTACTACATAGGAAGCAGGAACTTCATTCTGCCCCTTTTCGTTGAATTTAACCTTCCCGGTAGCATAGTAAGGTGCATCAAAAGCAGTATTCTTAATTACGTCCATAATCGCATCTCCATCAAGCTTGCCTGCAATATTTATTGCTTCTGCGAGCACCATTACAGAAGAGAACTCCTCCAGGGCAGGGCCATCAAGGTCGGCACCGGTCTTGGCTTTATAAAGCTTGTTGATTTCCGCAAGCTCAGGCATTCCGTCGAGTTTTTCTGCCGAGAAGGCTGCGCCGCCGGCGAAATAATCACCGTCATTACTGAGATTGACCACAAACTGAGTGTCCTGGAAGCCGCCGCAATAATTCAGAACAGCTTTGGGAGTAATTTTAAATTCCTTATACTTGTTAACAAACATAGTAATATCTGCAATATAGGAAGCGTGGAATATGGCATCGGCATTCAGGCTCTTTATCTGCTGTACTTCGGTATCGACATTGGTGACATCAACTGCATAAGGCACGGTACCGACAAGCTCAAAACCGAGAGCGCCATATTTCTCTTTAATCCATTTCTCAACCATATCCTTTGCATGGACTCCGAATTCATTATCAATATAAGCAACTGCAATTTTCTTAATCCCGCCGTTGAAATTCTCGTTAAGATATATCAGGTAGTCAAAGAACATTGCTGTTTCCATATCGTCATTGGGAGCTATACGAACAAAATACTGAAGTCCTCTCTCCGTCAAAGCAGCTGATGAAGAAGAGCCTGCAACGAAGGGCACGCCATATTGCTCTGCAGCCTGACTTGCCGGCTTTGTAGCCGAGCTCTGATACGATCCCACCAAACCCGCTACGCCTTCTTCAATAAGTCTCTCCGCTTCGGATTTAGCCATTTCAGGATTACCCTGATGATCGGCAAATACGATTTCTAATTTTGCGTTGCCTAAGTTAGGCAGCCCGGCTTCCTTTGCCAAGGGAATAGCTATTTCCGGATGTTCACCGTTGATAATTTCCTGTGCAACCTCCATGGCGGCCTGGAGCTTGACTCCGGTAGCAGCAGCACCGCCGGTCAAGGGCAGTATGGCACCTATTTTGACTGTCTCAACGGCTTTAGGAGCTTCAGCAGCCTCAGGAGCCTCAGGCGTTTCAGCAGCAGCCGGCTCCTTGGCAGTGCAGCCGCCAAAAATAGAGGTAACCAACATGATACCTGCAAGTAAAAGTACTAACTTGGATCTCATTTTCTCCACCTCCGAATTTTTTAGGTATCCAGCAAAGCTGAACATATTTATCTCAATTGAGCTTGCACATAAGCTCTTTTATATATTTATGTACTATAAAGTTGGATTTAGACTCAATTTCAACAAAATATCATCCTAGTCCTGACAGGTCATCTCGAAGGTCATAAAATAAAAATACCGGACAATGAAGCTATTCAATGTTCGGTATTTATTCCTTAATGAGCTGTTAACTATCCGTCTATACTTGTTGAGTGCCTCAGCTTATCCTGCTGGCGCACTGGTAGGCGGCTGCAAGGGCACCGGGTATACCGCCAATCTGCATCGCCCAGCAGGAACCGATATAAAGGTTTTTCACAGGTGTATCTATATTCAAACTCATAGGACTGCTATAGAACTTTTTCCTGGGATTCCAGCTCCATGCAGAGGACGCCCCGTCGGTATTGTGGGTGAATCTTTCGTAAGTCAGCGGAGTTGCCGCATCCTTATACTCGATGCACTCCTTCAAGCCGGGAATCATCCTTGCTGCATTGTCTATCAATGCATCCATAGCCTTTTTCTTCAATTTCCCGTATTCTTCCCTGTCTCCCCCGCCCCAATTGTTCATCCAGCGGTACGGCACGACGGTCTGAAGCATTAATGATGATTTTCCCTCAGGGGCAAGTTTGGGATTAATCATGGAAGCAGAATAAAGAGAGACAGCTGACTTGCTGAAATACTCACCGTCTTCGGAATTGTAGATGTCACATCCCGGTTTTTCGTCGCAAATATAGGCTTGCGGTGCTTTCATATATTCACCAAGTTTTTCATTGGACATGTTCAATCCCAGATATACTGTGAAGAAACCTTCCGACACCGCAGCACTGCCTATTTTATCCCGCATAGCCTGGGGTATAAGGCTCTTGTTGTCCAAAAGCTCCAGGAAGGTTTTCTTGTAATCCCCGGCGGAAATAACATAATCTGCTTCATAGACAGTGTTATTGCATGAGACTCCAACTGCTGCTCCATTTTTTGTTATTATCTTATCCACATAAGAATTCAGTTTCAAGTCTCCGCCCAGCTCCCTGAAATTTTCAGCTAGAACATCAGCCCACGACTGCATACCGCCTTTTACGGTCCACATGTCTTCGAACATTGCTGATAACCCTCCTGCCACAAATAAAGCCAGCGCATCCGCATATCCGGACCCCCTATACAGCCTGAACAGCTTGGAATCTTTTTCAAAATATCTTGCTGCCAGCTCCGACGATGTCATATTTCCATACTGCTTTTCCAGTCTTATCAGCTTCGGGCCGCTCAGGATGTAGGGCACCATTGATTTTATCCTGTCAAGTCCGTTATAAAGAAAGGGCATAGGTTTATCAAAATCCTCATACATGACGCTTATTTTATCAATATCAGAAAAAAACTTATCCAGCTTTTCTTTATCGGATGGGAAACCTTCATAAATCATTTTCTTATACTCATCGAAATTCTCAGGGGTTCCGTCGAAATCCTCCGAGAAGAACCGGTTTTTCTTCTTTACAAAATCTATTTTATCAAGTACTCCGATTTCTTCCATTACCTTGAATACCGACGCTGAGGCTTCCAGGCCGACAGTACCGCTCTCGAAATAATAACCCTTCCTGTAAAATCCGGCGGTATAGCCCCCGGGCATGCTGTGGGATTCAAATATTGTTACTTTATGCCCCTTCATTGCAAGAAGGTTGCCGGCAGTAAGCCCGCCTAAGCCGGAACCTATGATTACTACATTTTTCATTATCAATTCTCCTCTTTATTTTTAATATTCATTTAACCAAGCTTTTCATTATAAATTCTGTTATATAATACAGAACCTGCGGGAAATGCCTAATTCCAATCTCATTTTTGTGAATGTCGATATAGCGTATAGAGTTAAGAATGGCAATTATCATTGCATCATCCAAATCATTCCTTATTTTCCCGTCAGCCCTCCATTCCCTGATTAATTCATCAATACTTTCAGAGCCGCTTTGCTCATAAACATTCTTCTCCAGTTTGCTAAAGAGCTCCCTGTTGTACGATTCTTTCAGTATCAGGTTGGAATTGATTGCATTGATGTTATACGTCACTATTTTTACAGCTAACGATGCGGGATCATCATTTATATTGACGGATTCCATCAGATGCTTTTTCAATTCCTCGTTTTCTTTGATATAAATCTCCAAAAAAAGCTTATCTTTAGAAGTATAGTACTTATAGAAAGTGCCTGCGCCTACCCCGGTCATTGCGGTAATATCCCGAACATTGGTATTTTTGAAGCCTTTTGACATGAATAACGATCTTCCGCAATTAAAGATATCTGCTTTTATGTCCCTCAATTACTCACCTCCGGTATGCTTTCGCCCTTTGTACAACCGCCTGGTACGCATATCAGCTGTTTGTATGCATTTACTTTTTCTGTGCTTGTGTCAGTGCATTTTCTACCGACTTAAGATACGCCTTGGAGGTAAGTGTCGCACCGCTGACTGCATCCACCTGCAGAGACTGAGCTTCAATTACTCTATTAAATAGTTCTCCCGTAAGCTCCGGCTTTTCGCCGCATCCCGCCTTCTTATCCCCTAATGTTTTAATATCAGTGACACTGCCCGAGGACACTGTGACCTGAACTTTATTGGCTCTCCATTTGTACATCCCGCCTTCATATTCTCCGATATATGTGCCGTCATTAACTTTTTTAAAATCTATAACGGCGATAGGAAGATTTTTGGCTTCCCGTCGTTCTCCCGCAGTAAAAAGTATCCCTCCTCCTAAAACTAATCCAACTATCGTTACCAATGCCGCCGGTATAATTATCATCATTCTGAATTTCCCCTTTCTTCTCATTTTAACATCTCCTTTCATCAAGTCAGAACTTCTGTGTTTATTTCTTCATCAGCCTGAAAGCAGCTCTTGAGCCCCCGTGTAATGTATACTGTCAAGTTCATATCAATAAAGACTGCTTCGGCTCCGGGAAATCCTTTCAGAAGTTCCATTCCCTTATTCATCCCGGATACAAACAATATAGTGGATAATGCATCGGCATCCATTGAGCTGTCTGCCACGACAGTTACGCTTGCCAACCCTGACTCCACGGGATACCCGGTGGACGGGTCCAGTATATGATGATATCTTTTACCGTCACTTCCAATAAAGTACCGTTGGTAATCCCCGGATGTAACCACTGCTTTGTCAGCTACAGAAACAAGGCCTATCAGGCTGTTCTCCTGCCTGGGGTGCCGGATACCCACGCGCCATGGGGAACCATCAGGCTTTGTTCCTAAAGCCGCAACATTTCCCCCGATATTTGTAAAGGCTGATTTTACACCATATTTGCTGAATACCTCCAAAAACTTGTCACCGGCAAACCCTTTTCCTATACCTCCCAAGTCAATGGACTGTCCTACCCTTTGAAGTCCGGAAGACTTTTCGCCGGGATACAGCTGCAGGCCGGTGTAGTCTATCAAAGGAAGAACCTGCTTTATCCTTGAATCCTCCGGGGGCTTACATGTGCTCTTGCTGCCGTTCCATAAGGTTACTAAAGGCCCAATGGTCACATCGAAAAGGCCTTGGCAGCATCTTGAGAATTCAACGGCACGGGACAATACCTCATATGTATCACCGCTCAGCCTTTCTGAGCCCACACCTGCGGACCTGTTGATCCCGCTTATCTCGCTGGCCGGTATGAAACGGCTAAGCTCTCTTTCCAATTTTGCAGCCTCCTTGCAGACTGCTTTAAGAGATTTCTCCGCATGCCTTCCAAAAGCCCAGTGTGTCATCACTGTGTTCATCCCAAAGTTCATTGATTGGACACCTTCTGTACTGTCCGGTCGCGCTCCCCTTTTACAATTCCTCTTAGTGAAATCATATTTTATCAATTACTAATCCCTTCCTTGCCCGAATGAATATTTTTTATATTCATTCATGTTTGAGCAAAAAATAACTGCCCATATTTATACCTTTTTTGGGCAATCAGTTAAACCTTTCATTATGAATTCCGTTATATAGTACAGAATCTGCGGATAATACTGAATCCCAATATCAAATTTATGAATATCGATGTAAGGTATAGAATCAAAAATGGCGCATATCATTTCATCATCTATGTCATTTCTCATCTTCCCCTCGGCTTTCCACTGCCTCACTAACTCCAGCCTGCCGCTTTTCATTAATTCATCGATACTGCTCAAACCATCCTGTTCATAAAAATACTGCTCCAATTTGCTGAAGAACTCTTTGTTGTACCATTCCTTCAGTATCAGATTTGAGTTCATTTCGGTTATGTTCTTTGTCAAAAATTTTGTGACGAAGGTTACGGGATCATCATTCAAGTCAACGGATTCATATAAGCGCTTTTTCAGATCCTCGTTCTCCTTGAGGAAAACCTCAAGAAAAAGCTCCTCTTTCGAAGAATAGTAGTTATAAAAGGTACCGACTCCGATCCCGGCAAGCTTTGCTATTTCTGAAACATTTGTGTCTTTGAATCCTTTTGAGCAGAACAACTCTCTTCCGGCATTAAATATATCTGCTTTTTTATCTGTCAAGTAACCTGCCTCCATTTCCCGAATGAATAATTTTTTTATTCATTCATATTGTAGCACTTTATTTTTTTCAGGTCAATAGTATTCTATGAAAATTTTTTTAAATTCTATCATTCTAAATCCTTCATATAGATGATTTTGTCGTCCCCATCATCATAATAATCCTTAAGTACGGCCGCTTCATTGTAGCCGCAGTCCATGTAGAATTTCCTTGTGTAATAGTACGGTTCTCGTGAGGATGTCTCAATATACAGCTTCTTTCCGCCCCGCTTCAATATTTCCTCCTCTGCCGCCTGAATCAGCCTTTTGCCAACATTCATCCTTCTGAATCTATTGTCAACGACTATCCAGTATAAATCATACCTGTCCTTAGTGCATGGAATTTCTCCATAACAGGTATATCCAATAATTTCAGAATCATATTCACACAGGATATAATTATAACCGCTGATATCAGGCCCTTTTTCTATATTCTCTATTGCCAGTTCTTCAGCAATATCTGTCTCATGCGGATAAAAAACGCCGACAGACTCTGTAATTTCCCTTATTCTTTTATTTTCCCCCGGTTTTAAATCAAACCGCAGAAATAAGCTGTTATGATCCAATTCATCCAACTCCTAAACTGCCTCAACGATCCTTCTAAGAATTTCCTTGAAGTTCAGCCCTTTATTCTTGGCAATATTATAAAAGCCATAAAAGCTTGGGTTGCAGTTTATCTCAAGAACCCAGAGATTTCCTTCAAGATCGGCTCTGAAGTCTACTCGTGCATATCCTTTGAGTTTAAATATTTCCCAGCAGGCCTTTGATACGGCTTTGAGCTCTTCAAGCATGCAGTTGTCCTCTTTTGGTAAGTCGTATACTGCATTTACATGATCATATTCATAAGTATTTTCAGTCCACTTTGCATCATAGTTGATTATTTTCACCTTGCCTTTTTCCTCAAACCTGTCAAAGGTCCACTCATAGGGCGGAAGTATTATTGGGTTCGATTGATCCCCATAAATACATACATTGAACTCCCTGCCCTCAATATATCGCTCTGCGAAGAACGGTTTTCCTTCCTTGTTTTCCCTGCTTATAACGGACCTTGTAAGTTCTTCCAGGCTTTTTGCCATAAAGACCGATTCATCACACAAGCCTACTGAGGCATCTTCACATAATGCTTTTATAATATATTTATTATTGGGAGAAAATCCGCAGTTTTCTTTACCGCAAATCCATTCAGGCGTATTTATGAAATTGCTGTGGAGTATTTTTTTTGTATATACCTTGTTTGTGGTTAAGAAAAGAGCTTCATGCGAACAACCTGTATATTTTATTTTAATATAATCCAATATTGCAGGAACAAGATACGCCAGGCTTTCTTCTCCGGGAGCGGAATCTACAAGATTAATAACTATGAGGTTCTTGTTTGTTTTCTTGTAATTTTCCAGTATACTGATACAATCCGCCTCAAATTGCATTTTTATCACATTGAAGCCAAGCTCTTCAAGCTCTTCTGAAATCCATTCCGCCTGGGTACGGTTATCAATAACATCTTCGGGAGAGGTTTTAAGAATTTTATTGTATAAGACTACCGCTGTATGCTTATTCAACGACATCAAACCATACCGGTTGATTACTATCGGAAACTCCGTTATAGTTTATCGTAATTTCTTCCCCCGCTTCAATATCCCTTATTGCAACGAAATCTATAACTTTTTCACTAACCTTGCGGATATATATTGCATTGGGTTTATATGAATGGTTATATAATGAACCATACCCCAAAGCCAGCGCCCCGATTTTCAAATCTTCCCCCCAAAGGTAGCAATAATAACTCATAACTGTTTCCGCAACGTGATCCCATTCTCCTTCAGGGAATTCAATTACAGGTGAGCTTTCTATAATATCGCCGGCACTTATCTTTTTGTCTGTAAAGACACCCCTGCCTTTACCTTCTATAAGTTTTACATAAGTTGACATAATGCGCCTCCGTTTCATACTTCAGAAATTATTCTTTCAATTACAGCTTTGAAATCCAAACCTCCTTGCAGCGCCGAATTTATAAATCCACTCCCTCCGGGAGTAATACATGGATTTGAGTTTATTTCCAGCACCCATGGCCTTCCCTCTCTGTCAACTCTGAAGTCAACTCTTGCATAACCCTTAAGATTAAATTCACGCCAGCACTCAATTGAAATTTCTCCAAGCGCCTTAAGCAATTCATAGTCCTTGCTGTCAAAACTTGTTGATGAGAATGTGTTTTTATATTCAAAGCTGTCTTCTTCCCATTTAGAACGGTAATCGAGTATTTCCTCCATGTTCTTTTCCTTATAACCAATAAACTTTACTTCACTGGGAGGCAGAACCGTTGGCCTGCCCTTCTCCCCCAGCATTGAAATATTTATTTCTCTGCCTTCTATGTATTTTTCGGCGAAAAACTCTTTTCCTGCCTTTTTATTCATTGACTCCAGAAGCTCTCTTATTTGGCTTGTGTTTTCCATAGCAACGACAGAATCCTGATGCAAATCAACCGAGCCATCCTCATAGACAGCTTTTATAATGTACTTTTCGCCTTGGGCAATAACTCCTCCGTCATGGACTGTAATCCATGGAGGCGTTGGAACGCCGCAGGACCTGAGCAGCTTTTTTGTAACAACCTTATTTGTAGTTAAAAGAACTGCCTCTGCCGGGCAGCCGGTATATTTAATACTTAGGGCCTCAAGCATTGAAGGAGCCAAATAACTGAGTCTGTCTTGCCCCAATACGGCTTCAACCAGGTTGAAAACTAACAAAGGCTTCATTTCTTTAAGAGTCTCAACCGTTTCTGTCATATTTCCCGGAAATTCATGTCTGGATACTGTAAACCCGAGCTTTTCAAGTGCAGCAGCTACGGCATCAACCTGATAAATTACATCTATCTCAGCTTTCGAAGCTTTTTCAGATACTTCGTTATACAAAACAGGAATTATGCCTTTTGAAGTCATATTAATCTGTCCTCCGGCTTAATTTTTTTAGTGATGATTTCATTATGCTTCTGATTAGCTCTTCATAGGTCATTCCGTACAATGCCGAAAGAATAGGAAAGTCTGAAACAGCCGGATTTAAGCCTGCCAGCGGATTTACCTCCATAAAATTCGGAATTCCATTGGAATCCATCTTTAGATCCACCCTGCCGCCGTCCATACAGCCCAAACCCCTCCATACCCTCAAGGCTGTTTCGCTGCACTTGTCTCCGACACTTCCGTTTACAGTCCTATATTCTACTGTCTCCATATAATTTATCTTGTTATTGTATGAGTACTCTTCGGCTTTTTCCGGCCCTTTAATAATTATTTCCATTACTCCGGTAATTTTTGAAGCCCTTCCGGTTCCAATAATTCCAACTGTGAATTCTCTCCCGGACAGATATTCCTCAACCAGAACCGGCTGCCTGAATTTTTCAAGAAGCCTGGTGCAAACCTTTTCCAGTTCTTCTGCATCATGCACCTTCGATGTTCTGTCAATACCTTTGCTTGTCCCTTCAGCAACCGGCTTTACAAATAGAGGATATGCCAGATTAATTCCATATATATTTTCTATTTCACTAATGACAGCAAACCTTGGTGTAGGAATTCCCAGATCTCTTATCACGCTTTTAGCCATACCCTTATGAAGGGCTAAAGACAATACCAGAGGATCAGAAAAAGTATATGGTATGCAGTAAGCATCCAATAATGCCGGCACCTGCGATTCTCTGCTGATTCCATTAATCCCTTCGGAAATATTGAATACCATATCCCATCTTATTCCCTGGGCAAGCATGCTTACCAGATTTTTTACACTGCCTATCCTTTCAGTTTCATATCCCATTTTTTTGAGCACAAACTCTATTGCCTCAATTGTTTCTATACTTTCAAGCTCCGCTGTTTCTTCTTCAGAAAAACCCATTTCAAGGTAATCTTCACGAAGGTCATATGTAATACCAATCAGCATTTACTTATCCTTTCTTTTCTGATAAAGATTGTAAAATAATAATAATTGTTGTATTATCTAAAGGAATTATAGCAGATTATGTAGAAACTATCTATATAAATAAGACAAAAATATCAAGCATTGGCAGAGCCTTTCAAACTTTGAAAAATGCACATTACAAGCAAAACATATACAAGGAGGGTTAACTTGAAGAGAAAAATATTCTTATTGGCTGTTTCAATTATCATGACTGCTCTCCCATTATTACCGGCAAGCTCCGGAGAACCTGCCGCCGGCAGAAGCAGTGTACATATCAGGGGAGCCGGAACTGTAATGAGCCTTATTCAATATAGTGCGGAAGAATACATGTCGGAAAATCCCAATGTCATCATATCAGTATCAGGGGGCGGCACTGACAGAGGTATAAAGTCTTTGATTGACGGAACCTCACAGATTGCTATGGCTTCTTCAGAGATAAATGAAGAGCTTCTCCTGTTTGCAGAGGAGAAGGGCGTTACACTTGTCAAACACGCAGTTGCTTATGATGCAATTGTACCGGTTGTTAATCCGGACAACCCTGTTTCCAGCCTGTCAAAAGAACAACTGAGAAAAATATATACCTCCGGAATTACAAACTGGAAGGAAGTCTCAGGAAAAGACTTACCTATTGACTTAACAACACGCAACCTCGGTTCAGGAACATATGAGGGCTGGAAGCATCTTGTCATCGGAAAGGAAGCAGTAATGTCCCCCCGGGCAATTCCTATGGAAAGCAGGCCTCTTAGAAAATACATCTCGGAAAATCCTGACGCAATAGGATATTTCGCCTTCAGTTATATTGACAATTCAATAAAGCCCCTGGCTGTAAACGGCATCCTGGCCAGTTACGAATCTATTAAGAGCGGCAAATACCCTCTTAAGAGAGAACTCATTCTATACACAAGGGAGGATGCTTCTGCCGAAATAATTAATTTTATTGAATACGTTAAAGAAGCAACTCCAAAATTTGCTGAAGCTGCGGGAGTATTCCCGATAAATTAATTAACAAAATAACATACAAACTCTATAGGGGGCGGGAATATTGGCAATAGGGAAAAGGAAGATTTTGCCCATAACTTTATCAATTATGTTTATTCTGCTTTTATGGGGAGCATATTTTTTATCGAGTCTTAATAACTATCACAGTTCAATACTGGTTGGAGGTTCTACAACAGTACATAACTATACACTGGCGCTTGCCGAAGAATTCATGAAAGACAACGAAGAGACAAGCATATACTGTGAAAGCGGCGGTTCGACTCCGGGACTTATCGCCGTTAAAAACGGAGCCATCGATATTGCTGTCATGTCACGGGATTTAGAGGATGATGAAGATGATAAATATATCAAGAATTATCTTATAGGGAAAGACGGATTGGGCATTATAGTTCATCCTTCAAATCCAGTGTCCAATCTTACGGTTGAACAAGTAAGTGACATTTTTTCAGGTGCTGTTGATAATTGGAGTGTTTTAGGCGGAAGTAATTCAAATATAACAGTTGTCGGAAGTGATCCCGAATCCATTACTTACAAAGGACTTGCCGACATAGTATTGAATGGTGCAAAATTTAAGGAAAATGCAATTATTGCTGACTCTGCAGAGAAAATATTGGATGAAATTGTTTCAAATCCTGATGCAATAGGCTTTCTTGCTCTAAGAGATTTGGATGATAGTGTAAAGGTCCTTGATATAAACGGAGTTCATATCAGCAGAGAAACCATACTTACCGACAGATACCCAATAAGCCGTTCATTCTACTTCACTGTTTATGATAAACCCGATAATTTGATGAGGAATAAAAATCAAAGTGATTTTCTTGATAGAATTTTGGGGGCTTTCACAATGGACAACGATAAAGTACACCAATTAAAAATTGAAGCCGTTATGAGCTTTATAGATTTTGCCCGGAGTGCAGAAGGGCAGGAAATAATTGAAAAACATGGCGCAATAGCAGTTTATTGAACAGGGCTTGTTTAACAGAGCCTGAAATTCAAAATCAGGAGGCTATTATGATGGGAAATAATAATGACGCTTGGGATATTCTAAATAACATTCTTGATAGAATTCAGAACAATGATAAAGTCAGAAGTACTCTGGCAATATCCTTGATAATCATACTGGCTGCTTCAGCTGTATTCTTCTTATATAGCCTGCTGCCAAAAAAATATACACTTTCAATAAGCGGAGGCGGTATTCTTACCAACCGTCACCACCTGGTAAAAGTTCTACAGGCAGAAGCACAAAAAAGCGGCATAACGCTGGAAATAAAACCTATTCACGGCTCTGTCGAAACATTAAGAGCTGTAAGCCAGGGAGAATTGGATCTGGCACTTGTACAGGGAGGCCTTTCAAGGAAAATTCCGAATGTCGATCATGTCGCAGTGCTGCCTCCCGAAACAGTACATATACTGGTAAAACCGGATATTGTAAATATTGAAGATCTTAAAGGAAAAGTAATCAATATGAGTTCCATTGGCGGAGGAACCAGAATTGTCGCTAAAAACATCCTGGACTTCATTGAATTAAAAGAAGGCAGTGATTATATTGAGACGAATTACAGCGATGAAGAGCTTTTGGACATGACCCCTGAATACTTGCCCGATGCAATTGTGTCAATTTCATATATGCCGTCATATTTAGCCGATTATTTTGTCCAGGAGCGCGGTTACAGGATTTTAGATATACCTAACCCCCAATCCTTCAGTTTTAGATATTTATGGGCAGAAGAGAGCCAGATCCTCATGAGTACTTATAGTGTCAGCCCTGTTGTACCCGAAGAGGATATGAACACTATCGGAGTGGAACTTGAACTTGTAGCAAACTCAAACGTGAATCCGAATGCAATTTCAAAGCTTCTGGGAGTACTCTATAATTCATCAATTGAGAACATAACAAAGCAGAGCCTTGAGGAAGAAAGCGGAAGCTCTTTTTCTGATTTCCCACTCTCCCCGGGTACTATTGCTTATATGAATCGCAACAATCCTATTTTTACAATGGAGCTTCTTGACAAGATTAAGTATTGGGGCGGTTCGGCTATGGCTTTCATATCCTCAGCTATGGTAGTGTTCAGATGGTTCAAAGGAAAAAAGAAAAAAGAGTCCGACAGCAGCATAACTGAAGAATCAAATGGGCAAATCTGCGATAATAATGAATCTGCTTGAACCAAACAGATGTGATAGTGTGATAATGCCGGTCTGCCAACTTAGTTGACAGACCGGCACAGAAACTTCAATAACCTAATCTATAATGAACGATCCATTGTACCTTCCTGAAAAGCTCAACATTCTTAAACAGCCTGAACCAGCCGAGCTTAGGCTCATCCTCATCAAAATATGTCCAATCATCCAGAAACTTAATGCCCCTGCCCCATTCCTCCATGTCTCTGCTTTTGGAAATCCCAAACCGGAATACCGCATCTCCGCTGAGATGCAGCTGCCTTTGGAATTTTCTCCTGTAATATCCCTTCTGCATCTTCTTAACCCAGTATTCATTTGTAACCTCGCATACCAGCTCTGAACCCGGGAACCTTGATTGCAGCTCCAGCACCAGGTGCTTTACTTCCTCAGGCTTCAAGTACATAAAAAGCCCCTCGGCAAGGAAAATAAAGCTATGGGTTTTCGCTTCAGGCAAGCCCTCCATCCAGCCGGAATCCAGCACCGAAGACCTTATGAAGCGGTATCTTTCACTTTCCTGAATAAACATTTCCTTGGCTTCAATAACCTCAGGAAAATCCAGGTCATACCAAAGCAGCTTACCGTCATCAATCCGCCCGAAGCGCGTGTCGAAACCGCAGCCCATATTTACAATAACTACATTTTCCTTTCTCTTTATGTAATCCTTAACATACTCATCAAATCTTCTTGTCCTAAGGCCCATTGTAACAGGAAGCTTCTTATGCAGCTTACGCTCCGCAAGAATCCTGTGAAGCTTTCTTTCCGATTCTTTGAACTGCGGGTCAAGCCGGCGAACTATCTCCAATGCTTTACTATCGCGTATAATTGGGCGCTCCGATTCAGTTTCCATTGCACGGCAATATAATGGAATAAAAAGTGACTCTGATACTGCCGACAGCTTTGATGTATCCGGCATATTGCCTGCCCCCTTTACAGCTCCTGACATTTACTTGCTTAACGCCGACTCAACCGCCTTAAGCAGGGCTTTGCTTGTCGTAGTTGCCCCTGATACTGCATCAACATTGGTTCTCTGCTTATCAATAATTCTATCAATTACAGCCTCAGCTTTCCTTGCATATTCAGGAGTACCGCATTCCAGGACATTTATTGCCTCTATCCTGTGATTATTTACTATAACCTCAACCTTGCAGCGTGTTTTATTATAGCTGAATTCTCCGGTATATTTGCCGTCAGCGATTTCGTTCAAGTCAATATCTTTTATTTCAGCATTTCTTACTTCATACAAAACCTTATTGGCCGGTGCAATATTGGTAAAATAAAAGACCCCGAATCCGATTGCTGCAATGCAAATCAGTATGCCGATCATTTTATAATTCTTCTTGCTCATCATAGTACCCCTTTCTCAGGTATTCAATAATTGATACGGATTAATTCTAGAAAAGTCTGATATATCCTGCAAGAGCATCTATTAACTCGAATAAACAGCCTTATTAAAGATTTAATTATCAGAAAAAACTTGTCGAATTATGATACTTTTTTCTTACTTCAGAAAAAACTTTGCTTTTCGGTATTTTTTTGTTATACTCATTTTAAGAGAGGTGTTTATAATGATACAAAGAAAAGAATATTTAAATAAGCTTATAGAGTGGCGTGAAAAGCAAATCATAAAGGTCGTTACGGGTGTAAGAAGATGCGGCAAGTCTACCTTGTTTTCCTTGTATATTGACTATTTGAAAAAATCCGGCGTATCCGAAGAACAGATAATATTGATAAATCTTGAAGATATCGAATATGAAAACCTGCTGGATTACAGGTCACTTTATGATTATATTAAATCAAGAATAGTAAAAGGAAAATATACTTACGTCTTCATAGATGAAGTTCAGCAGTGTAAGTCTTTTGAAAAAGCGGTTGACAGTTTATTCTTAAAAGAAAATGTGGATGTATATATTACAGGCTCAAATGCAACCATGTTGTCAGGAGAGCTTGCTACTCTGTTATCGGGAAGGTATATAGAAATCTCCATGCTGCCGCTGTCATTTTCAGAATACCTTGAATTTACGAAGGGAAGAGATGTCAAATCAAGTTTCGATGAATATTTGAAATTCGGATCATTTCCTTATGTAGCAGTCCTAAATAAAAGCGATGCCGTTGTCAGAACATATATTGACGGTATTTATAACACTATTCTGATTAAGGATGTCGCAGCCCGTGAAGGAATAAGAGACATATCGGTTCTTGAAAGCATTGTAAAGTTTTTATGCAGCAATATAGGAAACCCCGTATCCGTAAAAAAAATCAGCGATGCTATAAATGCAAGCGGACGTAAAATATCGGTTAATACTGTTGAAAATTATCTTCGCGCATTGTACCAAAGCTATATATTTTATAAGGTTGACAGATATGATATTAAAGGGAAACAGCATCTGAAAACTCTTGGTAAATATTATATTGTCGATACCGGACTTCGTAATCTTCTGCTATCAGGTTCAGCAGCCGACATAGGGCATTTGCTTGAAAATGTGATATATCTTGAGCTTATTCGCAGGGGGTATAAGGTCAATATCGGAAAGCTTGCATTAAAAGAGGTTGATTTTGTAGCAAGCAATACTGAAGGCATAGAATACTATCAGGTGTCCGCATCGGTGCTTGATAAAAACACATTACAAAGGGAACTTGAGCCGCTGCAAAAAATACCCGACCACCACCCAAAATATTTATTAACCCTCGATGACATCATGCCATATGCTAATCACGATGGTATCCGCCAGATAAATGCAATTGATTGGCTGATCAATAAAAAAACCTTGATTTCTCAAGGTTTCTAATAATCGGCAAATATGGTGCGCCCGACAGGAGTCGAACCTGCGACCTGATGATTCGTAGTCATCCACTCTATCCAGCTGAGCTACGGGCGCATTACTGATTTTGAAGTTCATTTTTCATTATAATTAAATGCCTATGATAAGTCAATGTATAAAAAAGGCTTTTAGTAATCAACACGTATGCCGTCAACTGCCAGATCCTTTATCCATAAGAACTTCCTCAAAAAAATATGAATCTGGTCGTTGCGGACCTTGGTTCCCTTTTTTATATATGCGTCAACTTCATCAACACTATACAAATCATAGTTTTCGGCTTTGTCCGGCTTCCCCAACTGAACTGTCGGAGCTTGTATTGAACATCAGCCGCCGCCTGCTGCATGTATATATAGGGTCACTGCGCTATCTTTATTATGTTTTTTTATATAAGCTACAGCATCTTTTTCAATAATTAGATTCATAAAACTCACCTCGTTTCCAACAGCATCTATTGAAAAAACCCGCAAAATATTTAATTTTACGAGTTTCATCCTAATATATATTATATCAAACTTGCATAAAATCTGTCTGCCATTTTATTCTGCGGCCTCAATTTCTTCTTCGGTTTCTTCTTCAATTTCTACAATGTCCTCAGTATTTTTTGCTTCTTCCTTCTTCTTTGATTTCGAAAGCATATAAACACCTGCTCCAATCAATGCAATAGGCATTATGCTTCTTTTGATGGACCAATAAAGGTTTCCTCCGAAGATGTGTTGAATCACTGAGTGCTCAAAGGCATTTACTACTCCAAGAATGCCCAAAAGCAGCATTGCCATGCCTACAATCCTTTTATTGCCTATAAGTATATCATAATCAAATATAACAGTGTCTCCCACTTCTTCTCCCTTTCTGATTCTTCTTCTTATGGCGTAGCTGTCGAAAAAGCTGAAAAACCACGTAGGTATTATAATAAGCAGCATCATTCCTTCAGTATTCAAGTAACTGAACAATACAATAGCCGAAATGAAACCGAACATCAGCTGAAAACCTCTCTTGAAAAGGCCCATATACATTTGAGCTGCTCCGGGAACTACAGCAAAACAGAAAAATGCAAGGTTTTCGAAGAAGCCGGGCTTTTGATACTGCCTGTTTTCTGAGAACAGCGACTTTTGAATGCAGCTGCTGCATATCTTATTTCCGTTTACATCAACGGAGCATTCCTCGCAAATCGGCTGTTTGCATTTATCGCAGATGAATTTCGCTTCCGATTCTTTATGATATTTACAATTCATTTTATTTTCCTCCCTCTTTTTCTCTTTCTATCCTGCCCATAATCCCGTCCAGCTGAGTAATACTGTTTGTCAGGTTGTCTATTCGCTCATTTATTGAACTGAAGGGTTGAGATATCTTTTG
>JAGOLK010000001.1 GCA_017994115.1 Clostridia bacterium
CTCCTTATTGTTCATTATAAGCATATTTTATCAAATATTAAATACCATAATACTGTTGCCATAATCTTTAAGAAAGGAAGATGCATATTGGAATTAAAAGAGCCCCTGGTATGCACAAAATGCAGAAGCAGCCATTTTACTGTAAAACGTGAAGCCACCTATTTATACAGCTATGACCTTGAGAACAAAAAATCCGAAGCACTGCCTTTTTTATTCGACAACAGAGAACTGATAAAAAGCCACGAATATCTGCAGTGTGAGCAATGCGGTGCAACATTCCCCTGTGCCCTGGATGAGCGCAGCAGTACAATAAATTTCACCATTGAGCAAAAAGCCGTAAGATCGGACCATGTAACAAATCCTGAATTTCTGGGATGATCCTTCTCTCATAAAGTTAAATAAATATCAATGGGTTGTAAACTTTTACTAAGCATTGTATTATATTAGTAATTAAATAATGCTGAACCAGATGAAAATGGCGAGAGATACCTTGTAAGGTAGCCGAAGAAGCAATGTGAAGAGCAGCCCCTCTTCATAGACACTTTCAGGCAAAAGGATCGCCACGGGATGGTACTCTGAAGAGACCGTTTATCGGCGCCGTAGGAGAAATACATTAATATGTAGAAGCTCTCAGGCAAAAGAACAGAGGGATATAATGGCACATAAATTTATTGTGCTATTATATCCCTTTTTAATTTGGATAACATATTACTAAGCTACGAAAAGGAGGATTATTTTATGAGCGAACCAAAAAAAACGTCCCTTTACAATGTCCACGAAAAATACGGCGGGAGAGTTATTGATTTTGCCGGATGGGCATTGCCGGTACAGTACGAAGGCATAACAGCAGAGCATGAAGCAGTGAGGAATTGTGCCGGAATATTTGATGTGTCACACATGGGTGAGGTTGAGGTCAGAGGGCCCCAGGCAACAGACTTTGTACAGAATCTGGTCACCAATGATGTATCGTTAATGAACGAAAACCAGGTCATTTATGCCATGATGTGCTATCCCAACGGAGGCATAGTAGACGACCTTCTGGTCTACAAGCACGCAAATGACTTTTATTTGCTTGTAATCAATGCCAGTAACGTAGATAAGGACTTCCAATGGATGAAGGATAATATCGGCAATTATGACGTTGAGCTTAAAAATATTTCCGAGGATGTATCGGAAATAGCCCTGCAGGGGCCAAAAGCAGAGGAAATACTGCAGGAGCTCACCGATACAAACCTCTCTGAAATAGCCTTCTTCTACTTCAAGACAAATGTCAAAATTGCAGGCAAAAACTGCCTTGTATCCCGTACCGGCTACACCGGCGAGGATGGCTTTGAAATCTATATGAAACATGAAGACTCAGAGTATGTCTGGGATAAAATACTTGAAACGGGCAAGGATAAGGGTGCAAAGCCAACCGGGCTGGGCTGCAGGGATACCCTCAGATTTGAGGCCAACCTTCCCCTTTACGGAAATGAGCTGTCGCCGGATATTACTCCTTTGGAAGCAGGCTTCGGCATGTTTGTAAAGCTGGGGAAAACCAACTTTATAGGTAAGGAAGCTCTGGTAAAGCAGAAAGAAGAAGGCCTGAAAAGGAAGATAGTCGGATTTGAGATGGAAGGGCCGGGAATTCCAAGGCATGGGTATGATGTCCTGTCTGACGGCAGGGTTATCGGCTTTGTAACGACCGGCTACAGTTCACCTACCCTTAAGAAGAATATAGGCCTTGCAATGGTTGATATCGAATACTCCGAGCTTGGCACGCCAATAGAAATCCAGATAAGAAAGAATGCAGTAAAGGCCAGGGTTGTTGACAGAAGATTCTATACAAAAAAGTACAGAAAATAAATTAAAAATATATTTATCAGGAGGAATGAAAAATGGAAACAAAATCAGGATTGCTTTATTCAAAGGATCACGAATGGGTCAGAGTTGAAGGCGAAAAGGCCTATGTGGGCATCACCGATTATGCCCAGCATGCTTTGGGGGAAATAGTATATGTGGAATTGCCGACAGTAGGAGACGAACTCAATGCCGGGGATGTTTTCAGTGTTATTGAATCTGTAAAGGCAGCTTCCGACTCATATCTTCCGGTTGCCGGAAAAGTTCTTGAAGTAAATGAAGCATTGTCGGATTCACCGCAGCTTGTAAACGAAGACCCCTACGGAAGCTGGATTGTAGTAGTTGAGATAACTGACAAAGCCGGCCTTAGTGAACTCATGAACGAGCAGGAGTACCAGGAATTCTGCGATAAGGAGGCATAATATGCATAGGTATTTACCTCATACCGAGGATGATGAAAAGCTGATGCTTGAGAGCATCGGAGCAAAATCCACAGATGATTTATTTACAGATATACCCCGGGATCTTCGGCTTGGAAGAAAGCTTAATCTGAACAATTCTCTTTCAGAAATTGAGCTTTCAGACCATATGAAGGGTTTGAGCAATAAAAACAAGAGTTCGGATGATCTGATCTGCTTTCTGGGGGCAGGAGCATACGACCATTTTATTCCCTCTGTCGTAAAGCATCTTGCAATGAGGTCGGAATTCTATACCGCATATACTCCTTACCAGCCTGAGATAAGCCAGGGAACGCTCCAGGCAATATTTGAGTATCAGACTATGATTTGCAGCCTCACAGGAATGGATGTTACCAATGCCTCCATGTATGACGGAGCAACAGCCTGTGTTGAAGCTGCAATGATGGCTGTCGAAAATGCAAGGCGCAGTTCGATAATAGTGTCAAGAACCGTACACCCTGAAGTAAGAAAAGTATTGAAAAGCTACATGAGGTTCCGGGATGTGGAAGTCATTGAAGCCGATATGGCCGATGGCATAACAGATGTTGAAAAGCTGAAGTCCCTAGTGGAAGCAGGCACAGCCGGTGTTATAGTCCAAAATCCGAATTTCTTCGGTATAATAGAGGATTTGACCGAAATAGAAAAAATGGTGCATGCAAATAAAGCATTGCTTATTGATTATGTGGACCCCATTTCTCTCGGAATACTGAAAAGCCCCGGTGAGTCAGGGGTGGACATAGTTGCGGGGGAAGGCCAGTCTCTTGGGAACAGCCTCAGTTTCGGAGGCCCTTACCTGGGGTTTCTCGCCACAACCTCCAAGCTGATGAGAAAAATGCCCGGAAGAATTGTAGGGCAATCGGAAGACGCAGACGACAAGAGGGCTTTTGTACTTACCCTGCAGGCCAGGGAACAGCATATCCGCAGATACAAGGCAACCTCCAACATATGCTCCAACCAGGGCCTTAATGCCCTTACTGCAGCAATTTACATGACTACAATGGGCAAAAAGGGCCTTAAGGAAGCGGCAGAACAAAGCGCAAAAAAGGCCCACTATGCCATGAAGCAGCTAACAAGCAGCGGAAAGTTCAAGCCTCTGTTTAACAAGCCCTTTTTCAAGGAATTTGCCGTTATGGGTGAAACACCCGCCGGTAAGATTAATGATGAGCTGCTGAAGCATAATATCCTTGGGGGCTTTGAGCTGGATAAGGAATACCCTGAGCTGAAGAACGGCTTGCTTATCTGTGTGACCGAGAAAAGGACAAAAGCTCAGATCGACAAACTGGCCCAAGTAATGGAGGTGGTATGATGAAAAATTACAACAGCCTTATTTTTGAGCTTTCCAAAGAAGGAAGAAAAGCATATAGCCTGCCGCCTTGTGATGTTCCTGACATCAGCCTTGACAGTGTGATTCCCGCTTCGCTTATGAGGGATAGTGAACCTGAGCTGCCTGAGGTCAGTGAAGTAGATGTGGTAAGACACTTTACAAATCTCTCAAATAAGAATTATGGAGTTGATACCGGCTTTTACCCTCTGGGCTCCTGTACCATGAAATATAATCCAAAGATAAATGAAGACATGGCTCATCTCGGAGGATTCAGCAATATTCATCCCCTCCAGCCTGAAGCTACTGTCCAGGGAGCCCTGGAACTGATGTACGAGCTTGACGGTATGCTTTCAGAAATCAGCGGTATGGACAGGGTTTCCCTCCAGCCCGCCGCCGGTGCCCACGGCGAGCTTACCGGCCTGATGATTATAAAGGCATACCATGAGAGCCGGGGCGACAAGAAAAGGAAAAAGATAATAGTGCCGGACTCTGCCCATGGAACAAACCCTGCCAGTGCAGCTGTCGCAGGCTTTGAAATCGTGGAAATTGAATCTGACAAAAACGGAGCTGTTGATCTTGACAGGCTGAAGTCAGTGCTGAGCGATGAAATTGCCGGCTTAATGCTGACAAATCCCAGCACTCTTGGGCTTTTCGAGAAAAATATCAAGCAAATCGCAGACCTGGTTCATGAGGCAGGAGGACTGCTTTACTACGACGGAGCCAATGCCAACGCCATTATGGGAATTGCAAGGCCCGGGGATATGGGCTTTGATGTGATTCATCTCAACCTGCATAAGACATTTTCCACGCCTCACGGCGGAGGCGGTCCGGGAAGCGGGCCGGTAGGGGTCAAAAGTGAGCTTGTCAAGTTCCTCCCTGTCCCTGTTATTGAGAAAAAGGGAGACTCTTACATACTGGATTATGACAGGCCTGACTCCATTGGCAAGGTAAAAAGCTTCTACGGCAACTTCGGAGTCGCTGTAAAGGCTTATGCCTACATACTGTCAATGGGCGGGGAAGGCTTGACGGATGTAAGCCGGAAGGCGGTTCTTAATGCAAACTATATGATGAGTAAGCTGAAGAAATACTATGAGCTACCGATAGATCAGGTGTGCAAGCATGAGTTCGTTTTGAGCGGGCTTCTGGAAAATGACAATCATATTGCAACTCTGGATGTTGCAAAGCGTCTTCTGGACTATGGCTATCACCCGCCGACCATTTACTTCCCGCTTATAGTAAATAATGCGATAATGATAGAGCCTACCGAAACTGAAAGCCTGGAGACCCTTGACAGCTTCATAGAAGTAATGATAAAAATCGCCGAAGAAGCAAAGGAAGCTCCCGATATATTAAAAACCGCTCCTCATGGCACTGTAGTCAGGAGGATAGACGAAGCAAAAGCAGCAAGAAGTCTTATCCTCAAGTGGGACGGTACTTACATGCACAAGGAGTGATTTATATGAATCCATTCATAAAAAAGCTGGTTGACTCGAAGTTCATGACCGAAGCTCAAGGAAATTACATTGAAGAGGCTGTAATGAGAAAGGACTCCATTATTATTTCCGGACACAAGGGATTCGGAATCCTGCCTCTTTTTGCAACTATAAGCGCAACAGCAAAAAGCAATTTCAAGATAAAGCAGATAAAGGGCTTTGAGGATCTTGAAGATGAAGCTGACTACTACCTGATTGCAGACCTGAGCAATATTGACTATGCAAAGCTTATTGCAGATGCGATGCTGAAACAGGGCTCATCCTTCATCGCCCTCAAGGATCCCGACCATCCCTATTCAGTCTTCAAGATACTGGGTGATGTATACAAGATCAACGGGGATACTTCAAAGGTATACCAGCTTATTGAATGCGTAAAGATTGACGGTGTTCCTCAGCTTTCCAAAATTACCCGGATTACCTTGAACGAAAATGGAAAACCTGTAAAAACCGACTTCTAGAAGCTTCAGAATACCCTCTGGCCAGACAGGCGGAGGGTATTCTGAATACAAGTAAAAATGCCGTTTGTAAGGGAGTTGTAGAAATGAAGTTAAATGTCCTGAACTTGGGAAGGTGCGACTATAAGAAGGCTCTGGACATCCAGTACGATATTCTGGAAAAGAGGCAGAAGGATGAGCTGGGAGATACACTGATCCTTGTTGAGCATCCGCCTGTCATAACTCTGGGAAGGCATGGGGCCGAATCAAACATAGTTGTGCCTGAACAATATTTAAAAAATAACGGAATAGATGTATACCATATAGAGCGGGGCGGGGATGTAACCTATCACGGCTATGGCCAGATAGTAGGATATCCCATAGTAAGCCTGAGGAATAATAAAATTGGTATAAGGGAATTTGTTGAAAAGCTTGAAAATACCTTCATATCACTGCTGAAGGAACAGTATGGTATCGACAGCGGAATAAACCCGGATTTCCCCGGAGTGTGGGTCGGAAATAACAAAATCACTGCTTTGGGCCTTGCAGTAAAGCGCGGGGTAACCATGCACGGCTTTGCCTTCAACGTTAATACGAATTTGGAGCATTTCAATCTGATTCTGCCCTGCGGAATATCAGGCAAGGGTGTTACTTCACTTGAAAAGCTTACAGGAAGCAAAATAGACTTCAATCATGCAAACAAAACAGTAGTTGATTATTTTTGTAAGACCTTTGGCTACGAGGGCACAGAGGAGCTGTATCTATAATTATTCTTGGGGGTGAAGACTGTGGAAATAAAAAGAAAGCCGGATTGGCTGAGAATAGATTTGAATAAAGGCCGGAGCCTGAATTATGTAAAAGAAATACTTAGTCGTTTCTCTTTAAATACTGTATGTGAGGAAGCAAACTGCCCCAACAGGATGGAGTGCTTCAGTAAAAAGACAGCCACATTTATGATACTGGGCAGTCAATGCACCAGGAATTGCAGATTCTGTAACGTCACTCACGGAACACCGCAGCCGGTTGACCCCGAAGAGCCTGATAAGGTTGCCAAGGCAGCTGCTGAGCTGGAATTAAAGCATGTGGTGGTTACTTCGGTAACAAGGGATGACCTTCCCGATGGGGGAGCCAGGCATTTTTCCCGGGTAATCAAAGCAATAAAGTCTCTGAGCAGTGATACGGTCGTGGAAGTGCTTATCCCTGATTTCCGGGGAAGCTTTGCAGCTTTGGAAACTGTGGTAAAGGCAAAACCGGAAGTATTGAATCATAATATCGAGACAGTTCCGCGATTGTATCCGGAGGTTCGCCCGGCTGCCATATATGAGCGCTCACTGGAGCTTTTATCAAGGGTAAAGTCCATTGACGGCAGCATGCTGACCAAGTCCGGAATTATGGTAGGCCTTGGGGAGAAGGAAGAAGAAGTGTTCCGGGTATTCAATGACCTGCGCAGTGCAGGCTGCGATTTCCTTACCATAGGGCAATACCTGGCTCCAAGCGCCGGGCATTATCCTGTTGCTGAATATATTTCGCCGGAGATTTTTAAAATGTATAAGGAAAAGGCACTAAGCCTGGGCTTTTCCTTCGTAGCTTCGGCCCCTCTGGTAAGAAGCTCCTATAATGCGGCTGAAATGCTGACTATATAGTCCTTTTGGCCTCAGATTTTCTCCACTTTAAACCGCAGAACGGTCTGGAGCTTTTCTGCGGGAGTCTTCCGCGCATCGGAAAGATATATTTCCCTGTGGACCTTGGATATCCTATTCAGGTTATTGGCCTTGCAGAATTCCTCCATTACGGCAAAGGAAGCCGGCTCACTGTCGTAGGGGCCTATGTGCAGCATCTGCACGCACAATCCTTCGTCGATGCAGCCGAACCTGACTTTTGACAGCAACGGATGCTTTGTCTTTTTTGCTGCAGCTTCTAAAGCCCGCTGTGCGATTTCTTCCGTGACAAAGTCAGGCTGCCTTATCATTATGGTGTATACCAGGCTGTCCTTGTCCAATACCTCCAGTTCCCTTGCCTCAGGAGCCAGATCCCAGACCCCCTCCAGGGGAAAAACCGAATACTCATAGTACCCTTCCGGGGTCACACCCTTCTTGGGCATCATCTTCACTGTATAGGCAAGAGAATACAGTACTCCTACTGCTTCGGCAAAATCCTCATTATTCGGGTTACCCCTGCCGTCAAGCATGAAAAACCTCATGGGAGGCACCATCACTGTTTCCGGCTTATTCTTAGGCAAGTACAGCCCCTTATCCTGTTTTTTCCACTCGTACTTCATAACAGCACCTCCAAATTTTTCTCTATTTTACAGGCAGCATTATCTTTGTCAAAAGCTCGCTTTCAGGCACCTCTGCAGGTGAGTTGTAATAGACCTCATAGGCTATTCCGGCAGCTTCCAATCCCTTTTCGGCTATCCATTTGTTCATTGCATCATACGCCGGAGCCATTTCCGCATAAGGCCCTTTGTACATGCATTCCGCATATTTTCCTGCCGGAATCGAACCTGCTTTGATTTCTCCCTTTCCTGCAAGCTGCTTTGAAACAGGAAAACCCATCTCCACATCCAGATGCTCCATATCCATGTTATAATATGCCGTATATGGCGCTTCCGCCGGCTGTTCCCCCAGCTCTTGCAGGTACTGCATAATGCTTCCGTATGCCTTTCCGATCTCCTGGGGAAGATTTCCCACAGCTGTTGTTTTTCTGATGGACAATACGGGCTGGAGCCCTTGTTCTTTCAACTCGATGTTATAATCCATTTTTATTTCCTCCTTGACTTTTTCTTGATTATAACACTGCATACATGACACCTGTATGTCATGTTTCAATGGAATATTTTTCATATATTTGTTTTGATATTTCTGCGATTAATTTTCGAATATGAGGGGGCTCTATTACCTCTACTCCAGCGCCGAAGCTCAGGATAAATCCATACAACCAGTTATTTTCAGGCAGAAGGGCATTTGCCAGCAGTCTCCCGTCTTCCAGCTTTTCGGCACTGTCCCCGAACCAATCCGTCACAATGCTTTCCATCTCTTTTTCAAACACCAGCCGGAGGGAAACCATACTTTCGGAAGTACTCCAGGGTTCTTCCCAATCAAGCCTTTCCATAGATACCTTTTTTGGCTGGTAGACTGCTGTCGTCACCTCAAGCCCTCTCATCCTGGATAGCTTGAAAAGCCTGAAATCCTGCCTTGTATGACACCAGGCATATAAATACCATTTCTGCCCCTTCAGCACCAAGGTATAGGGCTCAACTCTGCGGTTTGTCCTTTTGCCGGTCGAATCGATATATTCAAACTCGATTTCATTGTGATTCTCTATTGCTTTTCTTATGCATGTGATACTATACTTCAACAGTTCATTAGGGCCCCAGGGGGATAAATCAATAATAAGCTGCTGTACCTTGGCATCCAGAGCCTCAAGCTGTGATGACGGCAAAGCGTTCCGGAGCTTTTCCATAAGTATCCCATGCCGGCTGTCAGGTATTGTTCCGTCAATACCTCTTAACGCGGATATGATGGTGGACATGTCATTCTCCGTGAGCACGCTTTTGTCAAGGCGGTAGCCTTCGGCAATACCTATTCCTCCATTTGCTCCCTGGTAAGTGACGATAGGTATCCCTGCAAGATTTATTGCCTCTATGTCTCTTAAGATGGTTCTCACAGATACCTCGAATATCTCTGCAAGCTCCCTGGCCTGTACTCTTTCCTTCCTGAGCAGCAGCACAATAATGGAAACCAGTCTGTCCAGCTTCAATTTATCACCGCCAATACAGATTCATACACTATTATCATCTCATAATACTCCTGCAAAGGAAACAGTTTTCTCCATAGGCAGAAATAGAATCCTATTTCCGGATTTTCCTGCCCGGGTTCAGCAGCAATACACTGTTGATTATCACAAATACAATACCCAGCCCCCCAAGACACTTGATTGCAAAACTCAATGAATACCTGTCTCCAAGAAGGCCCACAAGAGGAAAAACCGTGATCATGAAGAAGCTGAATATCATGCTTGAAAATGAGAGTATAGTAGCACGGTTTTCACTGGGTATCATCTTGTTTATATAGTCGCTCATGGCTATAAACACTATCTCTTCCGTAATTGTAAGCAGTATAAAGAAAATGAAGTGGTACGGGCTAAGTGCTATTCCCCATAAGCATGCCACTGTAACAAAAGGTATTATAAGCAATATTCCTTGTTTCTTTATCACTCTCTCTATCTTGTAGACCCAGGATGCGGCCAAGGCCGCAGCAACAAAAGAAGCAGCGTATACAACCCCTATTATTGCTTCGTTATAGCCATATCCCTTCATAAAATTCTGCAAATAAAAGAATATACAGGTACAAAAAGTAAGTATTATTTCTGTGAAAACTATAAGAGACACTATCCTGGGATTGCTTTTTACTACTCTCAAGCTTTCTTTAAGCTGATTCAAAAATATGTTTTTTCCCTTTTGTTCTCCTTTTTTTCTGCCGATGGTCGGCTCTTTGAAACTGAAGGACTGCAATACAGCAGCCGCTCCTATGATAATTGTGATTGCAAAAGCTATATTATAGCTCTTGGTGGCCATATAACCACCAGCCAGGAATGAGATCACCCCCGCAGCCTGGTAAAAAACCTCCTTCCTTCCGGATATCTTCATATATCTGTCCTCTTCGCCGATTTCTTTCAGTGAATCATATATAAGAGCTTCCCCGGCTCCTGACTCAAGATTGAAGGATAGGGCGGTGAACACAAAGGATATTGCAAACCACAGGAAGCCATCGGCAGCAAGCAGGATTACAACACTTACCAATGACAACACCCTTCCCAGTATCCTGCTTATCCTCCTTCCGAAAATATCAGCTACAGCTCCGGTGGGAACCTCCATCAGAAAAGAGGTTATGTGGAATACCATCTCCAGAAGGCCCAATTGTGTGAGGCTCATACCTTTACCTGCAAGGTATATCATCCATATTCCCCTGGTCAGGTCAATATTCTGAAGCAATGTATATATATAGTTTTTGTTAATGTTATTCTTTAATTGAATATCATAATTCATAATAATCTTCTCCTTAAACGCAAAAAACCCCTAAGTAAAAACCTTACTCAGGGGTAATAGCTATAAATTTTTATCAGTAAAGTTTTGGCTTATTGGTTTACATAATATTCGATTTTGGGCATACTTCTCCCTTGTGCTCCAAAATCACCTGTAATTGCGTGAGCATAAGCCAGATATTCAATTATGCTGAAGCTAAAGTTGCTCATCCTGCACCTCAATTGTCCTCGAAATCATACCAACAGTTGGTGGCTTATTTTTCAGTACGTTTAGTTATCTTTGAAAGAGTATCAAAAAAGTTAAGAAAAATATCAAGTTTTCTATATTTACCACGAAATTGACCATTACAATCCATATTATGAGATTTTTCTTTACATCTGCTTCTTCCATTAATCCAGCTTTTGATTACATGCAAATCTCTTATATACCCTTTGGCAATTCGCAGCACAAATTGAATTAACTGCTCGTCAGTAGTGTCTAAGACATATCCATTTCTTAACAAGAACATTTGTAATGATAATAGAGCTGTACGTTTATTTCCATCAATGAATGGATGGTTTTTTACCAGGGACCTTAAAAGAGCTGCTGATTTTAGAAAAACCCCTTATAGTATGGCTGGCGACATGTCAAAACTGCAGATTCGAGTAGTTCTGTTCTAAAGGCTTTAGCATTAGCAATCGCTTCATCTGTAGAATCCCATTCTACTAAAATGAGATGTATAGCGGCCACTTCTTGAACTTCTAGATACCTTATATCTTCGTCTTTAAGACTAATACTTCTTCAACTCTTCCATAGCCTTTTTATATTTCTCTGCAACCGCTACTACTTGCTCGATGAATTCTATGGGGATATTATCCTGCCAATTTACTTCAACACCGAGATCCTTAAGTTGTTGCGGAGAAAACTGTAAATCTTTTAGTTTTTCTTTAATAGATACGGCAGTCATATGAATATCCTCCTTCCTAATGCTTTCTATAATATCCACGATTTCCGACGGATAATCGGGACAAGCTTTAGTTGTATGTTTATTATATCGGATAAATATACCATGCACAATAGATATTTTTATAAGTCTAAATAAGTTTTTCAGCAAAATCCGCATTCTTTGCATAATAGGCTACTCCCTACTTTATTTGTTCTAAACTATGTTGGATTTGCTACAATTATGAAAGTAATTTGTTTCTATTATTACCATGAGAGCGGATTCCAATCATAGATGTTTAGGAGAACCTATATAATCTGTTCAATTATAAGCAGATATTGTTGAAAATCAGATATATAAGATGCAGTATTGGTTGTCCAAATAGGACTTAATATTCTCTAAGTCTAAATTAGTAATGTAAAAATGCCGCAGAAAGGCACCTGTCTATCTATTTGTCATAGGCCTTTCCCGTTTTCCTTCTTCTTGATGGGTCAATAATTACACCACGGTATACTTCCTTTTGGAAGATCTCTATTCCCAGCTCCCTTTCACATTTTCTTAAGAAAGGAACCTCCCTTTCTGTAACAATAGAGACTACCGTGCCGGGCTCCCCCATCCTTCCTGTCCTTCCTGCCCTGTGCAAATATCCTTTGGGGTTTTCCGGCAGGTCCAGATTGAATATATGTGTTACCCCTTTTATATCCAGCCCTCTGGCTGCTATATCGGAGGCAACCAATAGCTTTATATCACCTTTTCTGAAGCCCTCCAATGCTTTTTTCCGCTCTTCCTTTGAAGAGCTGCCTGATATATCACAGGCGCTGAGATGGTGATATTTAAGCTTTGCAGCCGTCAGCTGCAGCTCCTCGCTTTTATTAATAAATACTATGGCTCTTTCAGGCTTGATTGATGCCGCCAGCTTCCGGAGCACCTCAATCTTATCCCTTTTCTCAGCTTCCAGATATATATGCCGGATATCCGGATTTATTTTCCCTCTGTCTTCAATTCGGACTATCTGAGGGTCCTTCATAAGCTCTCTTGCGGTACTCAAGGTTTTTTCACCTATGGTGGCGGAAAAGACCATAAGCTGCCTGTCCCGCAAGGTGGTTTTTATAACCTCCCTGACAGTGCCCAAATTATGCTCATCAAGCATTCTGTCTCCCTCATCAATGACTATGGTTCTTACCGTCTGGGCATTGATTTTTCTCCTTTTTATAAGCTCCAGTACCCTTCCTGCGGAACCTATGATTATATTTGGCTTCTCCCTTAGCTTTTCTATCTGCCGGGTGATGTTCACTTCTCCGATAACTGCTGCGGAAGTAACGGCAATGCCTGAGTTTGCAGCCAGCAGCCTTGCCTGCTTTTCTATCTGCATCACCAGCTCATGGGTCGGTTCCAGTACTATTGCCTGGGTCTCTTTTTTGCCGGCATCTACCCTTTGAAAAATAGGAAGCAGAAATGCCAGTGTCTTTCCGCTTCCTGTAGGTGACTGTCCGACTATATCCTTGTTTTCCAAGGCCAATTTAATGGTATCGGCCTGTATTGTTGTCGGTTCCGTAATTCCCTGCTTTTTCAAACCCTCAACCAGATGCTCATCCAGTCCCAGTTCATTAAAAGTATTAATCATATACATCCCCTGTTCTTTTATTTCATAATCAATTCTACCGGACAGTGGTCCGATCCCAGCACCTCCGAATGAATATCCGCACTGACCAGCCTCTCAGCCAACCTTTCAGAAACACAAAAATAGTCTATGCGCCATCCGGCATTATTAGCTCTTGCATTGAAGCGGTATGACCACCAGGAGTAAGCACCCTCCCTGTCAGGATAGAAATACCGATAGGTATCTATAAAACCCGCTTCCAAAAATTCGCTGAACTTGTTTCTTTCCTCATCGGTGAATCCTGCATTTCTCCTGTTGCTGCCCGGATTCTTCAAATCTATTTCCCTATGCGCCACATTCATATCCCCGCAGACCACAACAGGCTTCTTACCGTCCAATCCCTTTATGTAACTCCTGAACTCATCCTCCCATTGCATTCTATAGTCCAGCCTTGCCAGTTCCTCTTGGGAGTTGGGGGTGTATACCGTAACGATATACATATCATTATATTCAAGAGTTATTACTCTTCCTTCCTTGTCATGCTCTTCCCTGCCTATTCCGCAAGTGAAGTTCAACGGCTCGGCTTTGCTGAAAATGGCAACCCCTGAATAGCCCTTCTTCTCAGCATAATTCCAATACTGGTGATAGCCGGGAGTTTTCAGATCCACCTGCCCCTCCTGCAGCTTGCTCTCCTGAATGCAGAAAACATCAGCATCCGCCTCTCTGAAATATTCCAAAAAGCCCTTTTGCATACAGGCTCTAAGACCATTTACATTCCATGAAATCAGCTTCATATTATATCCCTCCGGGCAATTTTATATACATTATAGCTTATTTTAACATTTGTCGGACAGTGAGGCAACTTTAAGCTCTGTTTCATTTTACTATCATAATCCTTATATGCCCGCATAAATATAAACGAAATGCCATAGAGCAAGGAGAGTGAGATTCCGATGTATTATAACTACTGCAATCCATTTCTTTACACACAGAAAAAGGGTTATATGAAAATAACCGGAGCGGGAGCAGTAAAGGCAATACCTGATACAGCCATCGTCAATATGGGAGTTGTCACGGAAAATGTCAGTTTAGAGGCAGCCCGAAGAGAAAATGCATTGAAAACAGCTTCGGTCATTAATACACTGGCCAATATGGGAATCGAAAAAAAACAGATAAGCACAGGAGCTTTTTCCATTGATCCTTTATATGATTTTATTGATGGCAGGCAAACCTTTAGAGGATATCGCGTCTCTAATATTCTTACTGTCACCATAAAGGATATTGCCCGGGCCGGGGAGGTCATAGATAAAGCTACTTTTGCAGGAGCCAACCGTATTGACAATATAAGCTTTACTTTGTCAGATCAGGCTTATTATTATGATCAGGCATTGAAACTGGCAATAGAAAATGCTCTCCATAAAGGAACAGAAATAGGCAATGCTTTAGATTTGGAAGTTGATGAGATTCCATATAAAATAATTGAAGAAAATATAAGCCCGTCACCTTATGATACTTCTTTGGTAAAGCTGTCGGCACCGGCTACCCCTGTTTTGCCCGGTCAATTGGAAATCACTTCGATTGTTGTGGTCATACTTGGTTATAAATAATCATAATGCCATTTTATCCATTTAGTTCAAGCATTATTTCCTGCAAAATTAAGATAATAATATTGTAAATCAAATTATAAACATATGGAGGTACGGATACATGCCGGGAAAGAATGCAAAACAGCAAGTGCAGGAGGTTTTCAGCCAGCTTAACAATGCTAAAACCTCATTGAATCAGGCTCTTAATTCGGCCGAAAAACCTGAAAACAAGCAGCAGATTCAAAACACCCTGAATGCCATAGAAAATGCAATTAACACCACAAGTACTGCACTTTCGAATTACAAAGACTAACAGGATTTAAAAGGGATATCGCAAAACTACTTAATAAATAGTTCGCGATATCCCTTTTTGTAACATCTCTTCTGCTGCTGCATATTGTGTAATGGGACAAACCGTTATATTAAAATATTGCAGCGAAAGGAGGGAAATAATGATGCCAATGGTAACTTTCGGTTCAAAAAAAGAAAAAAAATATGCACAGCAGACAGAATCCTCATACGAATACAAATTTATCGAGGAGACTCAGACCCATAATCATGAATTCTTGGGAAGTACAATGCTTCCTTCGCAAGACGTGGAAGCACATAACCACAGATTTGCAGGAGTCACCAGTGAAGTGATATTTGTTCCCGGAGGACATGTGCACACCTTCATGACCGATACCGACTTCTTCTTCGGTCATATACACGGGGTAGGAGGAACAACAGGTCTTCAGGTTCCGGTCGATGGCGGCAAGCATGTTCACTTCGCCAGTGATACGACTACCTTTGATGCCTGCCACGATCATGATTTTCAATTTGCCACACTAATCGAGAACCCCCTTGAATAATTTAATAACACGGGGCGGAATGAATACCGCCCCAAGTCTAATTACTATTCAGTTCCTCCTCATACATATCAACCCTCATACTCAATATATCTGCCAATCCCACAAACTCACAGCCTGCAAAGTATCCTTTCGCAAGCTTTTCTAACCGTATTATCTTCACTACTGCATAGAAATGGCTATCCGGTGTCAGCTGGATCTTCGCATCAAAATAATAGTTCAAGGGCAGCTCATGAGTACAGAAAAATCCTATGCCTGCCTTAGAAATATCCCTAACCTCAATACCTTCATTAATATCATCAATTATTTCATAATCCTGCCTGAACAATGAAGAAATCTTCAGTTCCAGTTTTAAAGGAAGCCTTTTGTGTCTCCTTCTCTCAATCATAGTTCCTTTATTCCTCCCCTTTTTACCGGCTAATGCTCCTCAATACCTGCACACCCTTCTTATACTGCTGCTCCATACCTGATATCACTCTATGCGGAAGGAATATGACAGACCTTAAGCAATTTTTATTATAACATAATGAGCACGAAAAACATAACAGTTTCCTGCAGTTTTTGTAAACGTAATCATTGAATCAAATAGTTTTATTTTACTTATGTCAAATGCTATTGTATAGTATAGTATGGAAACACTTTATATCTGATAATCTGATACAGTTGAGGAGAGATTTATATGGAAAGAATAACATGTACTATTTCAAGAGGGCTCCGTGCCCCTATTATCAGGCAGGGGGACAATATAACAGATATTGTCGTGAATACTGTATTAAAAGCTTCAGAATCAGAAGGCTTCAGCATCAATGACAGTGATATTGTTGCTGTTACTGAATCAGTGGTTGCCCGGGCGCAGGGTAACTTTGCATCAATAGATGATATTGCAGAAGATATTAAATCAAAGTTCGGAGACAATACAATCGGAGTAATATTCCCTATTATGAGCCGTAACCGGTTTGCCATATGCCTTAAGGGCATTGCAAAAGGAGCCGGAAAAATGGTACTGATGTTCAGTTATCCCACCGATGAAGTGGGAAACCAATTGATAGATATTGATACCTTCAGTGAAAAGCACCTGAATCCCTGGTCGGATGTATTGACAGAGAGTGATTTTCGCCGATACTTCGGATACAGCAGGCATACTTTTACCGGTGTTGATTATATTGAATATTATAAATCCATAATCACCGAACAAGGCACTGAGTGTGAAATAATATTCTCCAACAACCCTTTAACCATTCTCAAGCATACAAAAAATGTACTCTGCTGCGATATCCACACAAGAGCCAGGACAAAAAGAATACTGAAGGAAAACGGCGGGGAAAAGGTATACGGCCTGGATGACATTATGTCTTCACCCGTTGGCGGCAGCGGCTTCAATGAGGTATACGGCCTGCTCGGTTCAAACAAATCAACGGAAAACAGCGTAAAGCTCTTTCCCCGCGACTGCCAGCCTATAGTTGAAAAAATTCAAGCTATGCTGAAAGAAAAGACAGGCAGGACAGTGGAAGTTATGATTTATGGAGATGGGGCTTTTAAGGATCCGGTGTGCAAGATCTGGGAGCTTGCCGACCCTGTGGTATCCCCTGCATATACCTCAGGACTGGAAGGGACGCCTAACGAAATAAAACTGAAGTATATTGCTGATAATAACTTTGCCCATTTAAAGGGGGAAGAATTGAATAAAGCCGTATCTGAATACATCAGGTGCAAGGGTTCAAACCTGGTGGGCTGCATGGAGGCACAGGGCACCACACCCAGAAGGCTTACCGACCTGATAGGCTCCCTCTGCGACCTGACCTCAGGCAGCGGGGATAAGGGTACCCCTATTGTGTATATTCAGGGCTACTTCGATAATTATGTAAAATGCTGACGTAGTACATTGATATAATACAAAGAAAGAACAGTAATATATAGTCAAAATATACCTATCCGCGACTATATATTACTGTTTCCATTTATTCAAGATAAACTTTTCTTGTATAATCAATATTCCCATTTTGACGTGCTTGCTTTCTGGCGTTATTGTTCATATAAGCCGCCAAGGGCCGGTATAAAAGCTTCGGAATATTAAACGTTATAAGTTTTTGAGAATCAGCGTTAATCTTTTCTCCCTCAAGTATATTATCCAAAGCGAGCTTGAAACCCAAGGTGATTCTTTCCCCCTTTTTACCCAGTTCCTCCAGGAAAGCTCCGTTTATCAAAGGCCCGCCTCCAAAGGCAAGACCTCCAAGCCATCTCATTTCAGTTTCTTCGGCAAATAGCCTGCAGCTGTTCAGCAGCGGCTCTATTCTGGTTACATCCGGGAATCCGCACTGCCCTACAGCGAAAAAATCCTTGCCCTTCAAAGCATCCCGATACTCATCTGCAAGCTTTTCCAAAAGCCATATGTCATGATAAGGAAGTGCATCTGCATATAACGGTGAGATAACTGCTATTATGTCGCTATTTATTATCAACTCCTTCAGGGACTCAAGATCCTCCTTCCCGTCAAAGTAGTCAATTGCATGTATGATTTCTGCTGTATTCCTTGAAGCCTCCGCAAGCATTCCTATTGTCCTTGAAAAGCTGTAAGATGTTCCTTTCTTTCTCGGGCTTCCGTTTATTAAGACCAGTCTTTTTGCAACCATAATCAGCATACCTCCTTTATAAGACTGCTTATTTCCTGTTTTATTTTCTCCCCGTCTCCGGATGGCTTCAATACAAGGGTACGATATTCTGATTGCATGTTAAAGGCATTATTCTCCACAAGTCTACTGAAGCAATCTTCACTGTCCTTTGAATCTCCATCGTATACTCCTATACCGACGATGAATTTGCTGCCGTAACGCATAGGATGGAGCAGATGTCCCTGTTTTACCATATATAAAGGAAGGCCCAGAGTCATAAACTTATCCACAATTTTCTTGAGAGCTGACGCATATCCCCCGAATCTAACAGGGGTAAGCATTATAAAGGTACTGCACCTTGCAACTGCTCTTAATACCTCATGGGAGTCATCCTGAATCACGCATTTGCCCGGAGACTTGAATCCGCATGCTCCGCATGACCTGCAGGGCATTATATTCATATTCTTAAGCTTAAAGCTTATTATGTCTTGTCCGGCATCTTTCAGCGTCTCTTCCAATATGTTGGAGATATTGTTTTTATCATCCATGGCGTCAAGTATTACTATAGACATTTTAATCCTCCTTCAATGCGTTTTCTATTGATTTAAGATAAGCTTTACAGGTAACTGTAGAGCCTGATATGGCATCAATCTTCGGGCTTTGCTCTTTCAGTACCCTTCCGACTAATTCTTCCGTAACCTCCGGTTTGGGAAAACGGACATCCTTCACTATTTTGACGCTTTCAATCCTATGGCCCTTAACCATAACTTCCACCTCATTGGTCCATCTTCCGCCTTCATATACGCCATTATAAACTCCGTCGTTCAATACCGAAAGATCTACAGGATTGATCTCCAGCGCCTCCCCGGCTTTAAGCCCTCTGGTTAGAAAGAAAATTCCGCTTCCTGATATCAGTATAAAAAGAATAAATACCGACAGTACAATTTTTATTAATAGTTTCATAATACACCCTCCGCAGCATTTAATGCATCCAGTTCCTCTATTTTTGCAAACAATTTTTTAAAACCTTTGAATATAATATCAACTTCCTCTTTGCTGAAATCCTTAAATAGGTTTTCCAAATATTCCTCATCCTGATTCTGTCTTTCTATCCAGAAGGTCCGGCTTTTCTCCGTCAGCTTGAGTCTTAGAGCTCTGGCATCCTGTTTATCCTTTTGGATATTCAGGAAACCCTTTTCCTCCAGCTTCAATGCAAGCTGCTTCACATTCTGCCGGGAGCTTCCCATTAGCTCTGCTACCTCACTTAATGTAGGGGATTTATCATGGAATTGCGATATCATTACTGTCAGCAGCCACTGCTTTGTAGTCATGCCGTCCCTTTCAAGATACTTGTCCCCCAATACCTGCAGCCTGTTAGCAATCAGGAAAATATTGCCGAATATATACTTCTGCTTATCCATAGTATCCATTGCATCTGCCTCCAAAAATAACCCGTGCGCCATTTCCAAAGGAAGTTCCGGCGCGGGAATTTAAAAATACGTAATATATTACCCACTTAAGTAATATATTACGTATTTTATGATTTGTCAATATATTTTTTTATACTATACTTTCTTCCCAGCAATCCGGGTGGCCGATTCCCAGCAGGGTTGTTACAGTTGCGGCAATATTTGCAAGCCCGAAGCTCCCTTCCTTTATTTCGTGCCTTTGCACTTTGTCGTGTATTATAAAAGGAACCGGATTGAGTGTATGGCTGGTTTTTGCCTTTGCAGTGCCTCCTTTGGTTTTTTCAAGCATCTCATCAGCGTTGCCATGATCGGCCGTAATAATGAGTATGGCCTGGGCCTCATCCGCTGCCTTTATGACCCTTGCAAGACAAAGGTCCACTGCTTCCACTGCTATTCTGGTGGCATTAAAGCTGCCGGTATGGCCAACCATATCCCCATTGGGGTAATTGGCTCTTAAGAAGTCGTATTTGCCGGATTTCAAGGCCTCTATAAGCTTATCCGTTACTTCTGCAGCCTTCATCCAGGGACGTTCATCAAAGGATACCCTGTCTGAAGGTATCTCCTCAAAAACCTCAAGTTCATTGTCAAACTTCTCGATTCTATTGCCGTTCCAGAAGTATGTCACATGCCCGTACTTCTGTGTCTCAGATACTGCATACTGCTTTATACCGTGCTTAACCAGATGCTCGGATAATGTATTCTTTATATCCGGAGGTGAGACCAGGAAATTCTTAGGCAGCTTCAAATCGCCATCATACTGAAGCATGCCGCAGAATACAACTTTTGGGTACCTGCCTCTTTCGAACTTGTCAAAATCCTCATAGTCAAAGGCCATGCTTAATTCCAACGCCCTGTCGCCTCTGAAATTAAACAGCACAACACTGTCTCCGTCATTGATAGTGCCTACCGGGATACCGTTTTCTGCAATTACAAAAGGAGGCAGATCCTGGTCAATTACCCCGGGGAGTTCCTCCCTATACGTGCATATTGCTTCACTGGCAGACCCAAACTGCCTGCCCTTGCCCGATACATGAGTATCCCAGCCAAGTCTTACCATATCCCAGTTTGCCTCATATCTGTCCATGGTAATCTTCATTCTTCCGCCGCCGCTGGCTATTCTTCCGTCAAAGCTGCCGTCATTCAGTTCCTTGAACAGCTTTTCTATCTGTTCCACATAATCCAAAGCCGAAGTTGCCAGTACATCCCTGCCGTCAAGCAGGGCATGAACCCTCACTTTTCTGATTTTGTCCTCCTTGGCTCTGATAATCATTGATTTCAGATGGGCAATGTTGGAATGTACATTGCCATCTGACAGCAGTCCGATAAAATGCAAGGCAGAGCCATTAGCAACACAATTTCCGGTTATCTTTCGCCATGTATCGGAACTGTACATTTTCCCATTCTCTATTGACTCATTTACCAGCTTGGCCCCCTGGCTGAAAACCTGTCCGCTGCCCAAAGCATTATGACCTACCTCGGAGTTTCCCATATCCTCATCAGAGGGGAGGCCAACGGCCGTGCCGTGGGCTTTTATCAATGTATACGGACTGTGATTCATAAGCATATCAAGAGTCGGTGTATTTGCAGCCTTCACTGCATTGCCCTTTTCCTCTTCATTTATTCCTATGCCATCCATAACAACCAATACAACAGGTCTCTTACTCATCCGATCCACTCCGTCCTTTTCAGTAAATTGGGACAGTCAGGAACTGTCCCATACTTACGGTAATTATATTAATTTTCCCCTGTGCTGTCAACAAAATATACAGAATAGCAACCATTCTTTGATATTCCGGTAATCAACCCTAGTAGGCTTTATTTATTATGTATTCTAAAACCAATCCGGCAATTTCTTGTACTCTGGCCCCATCGACCGCTTTTATCGTGTCATGAGGGCTATGATATCCATACGCTAAATCCATGTTTATAAGACATACTGCCGGCATGCCGTAATTATCAAAAACTGCATGATCACTGGCGCCTTCATATTCCTTGATATACGAAATACCCAGGTTATCTGCGCATTCCGCCAAATCATCCCTGAGGCTGCTGTCGCTTTTTGGAGAAGCTATAGCTATTGTAAGCGGTACGTTTGCAGCAGATCCCACCATATCAAGATTAATCATTACGGCTTTTTCCAGTGGACTAACCGGATTTTTACAATAATATTTGGCTCCGCATAAGCCGCTCTCTTCCCCGTTTAGAGCAATAAACAGAATAGATTGCTTTGGTGGTATCTTGCTTTCTTTTATGATTCTTGCAAGCTCCATCATAACTGCAGTACCCGATGCATTGTCCAATGCTCCCGGATTGTAACTGCCGTTCATGTTGTCGCCAACATGATCAAAATGTGCACCGATTATGATATGATTATCTTTCAGTTCAGGATCACTTCCTGGTATTAGCCCTACAACATTAGCCGCGGTATTGTGGAGGTTAACTTCGGAATTACAACTGAATTTCAGTTTTTTGCCATTCTTCATACCCTCCTCCAGCTTGGAAAAAGTGTCACTGTCAACAAAGATAAAAGGCTTATAGTCCTTTGATGTCATCCATGTATCAAATAGCGGTCTTATTTTCAGATAATTATAGCCAAGGTCATTCTCAGATAAATTAAATTCGCTTATAACCAGACTGGCACCGAACATTTCTGCTAAATCTGCCGGGTTATTCTGGCTGTTAATTAAATTGTAATACTCCCATGGCAGCAGTAAAGCCTTTTCTGTAAGCTCATTATTGTTCAACCGCAGCATCGCAGAGTCTTCAATCAAGCACATGGAAACTTCCATATCCAGTGCATCAGTATCACTGGACAATCTGCGCAGAACAAAGTTATCCGGATATTTAAAATCATTTATTACCTTTCCATCCTCATCAATAACCTGCAGCACCGGCTTATCTGATAATACTATTGAAGGCTGAACATATGACTGCATATACATATCCAACCCCTTAGGATTTTCAAGGCCTATTTTTTTAAAATAAGACGCTATATATTGAGCAGCCATCCTGTTTTCTTCGGTTCCGGTCAGCCTTCCCCTGTATTGTTCAGAGGTAAGCTCCTTAATAATATTCATCAAATTCTCTTGCTGAATGTTTTCTTTTACCAAACTTACTGCTTCAATATTAGTTTCTCCGGCATTTTCCTGCGTGCATCCCACCATTACAGTGAAAATCAATAATAGAGTGACTATAAGGCTGATAAGTCGCCTATGCATTTTATTCAATTTAACCCCCTCCATATTATATAACCAATCTGTTTAAATTTTAGCACAGGCTTCCTTATATGTATATTTTTATCACTTTTTTTAACATGCAAGTAAACAGTCCTTAAATATCAATAAAAAAAGCGGTGCACTTCACGAACCGCTTTTTTAAAGATATCTCATATATTTTAGCTGATCAACGAAAACTGACGGCAAGCCCTCTTATAGCCTCAATTACCTTTTCCTCCGGCACCGGTTTGCTGAATAGATACCCTTGGACCTTATCGCACCTGTACCTGGTAAGATAATCCAACTGTTCCTTTGTTTCAACACCTTCCGCTACTACACTCAGCCCCATGATCCTTCCCAGCTTTACAATAAGATTTGTCAAGGATTTATGTTTACTATCGGACTCTATCGTATCAATAAATGATTTATCTATTTTCAGGGTGGATATCGGCAGCTGCTTTAAATAGTTTAGAGAGGAATATCCCTTCCCAAAGTCATCCAATGCAATTTTTATTCCCTTGTCCTTCAGAAGCTTGAGCTTCCCTTCCAATGCATCACAGGATTCCATCAATACTGATTCCGTAATTTCAAGCTCAAGATACTCCGGATTCAAACCGGCATAATCAAGAATCTCGGTTACTTTGCAAACAAAATCATCCTGAAGCAGCTGGACCATGGAAATGTTGACGGATACGGAGAGTTCTTCATGGCCTTGCCTGTGCAATCCTTTCAGGTACGTGCAAGCACTTTTCAATACCCATTCACCTATAGGAATAATCATATGTGTATCCTCAGCAACACTGATTAATTTTAGGGGATTTACATACCCAAGCTCAGGATTTCTCCATCTTATCAGTGCTTCCAGGCCTGATACCTTATTTTTGGCAATATCCCACTGGGGCTGGTAATACAATTCAAATTCGTTATTAATCAATGCCGCTCTCAAATGCTTTTCTATGTTTACTCTCTCTGATACTGCTTCATTCATGGTTTTATCATAGAAAACTACTCTGTTTTTCCCTGTTGCTTTTGCCTTATTTAATGCAATATCTGCATTTTTCAGAAGTTCATCCATACTGTCTCCATTTTCCGGATACATTGAAACTCCTATACTTATTGTAACGAATAATTTACTGCCGTTAACATCAAGGGGGGTCTTAAAGTCCTTCAACACCCTGTCTGCCAGCCTTTCAACCAAGGGTGCCTCCTCATAGCCCTCCAAAGCTATTACAAACCCATCACCGTCAAGCCTGTATACGGTAGAATCCACTCCAGCCAAGCCTTCAAGACGGGAGCTGACTTTAATCAGCACTTGATCGCCGATGCTATGCCCCATTGCATCATTTATGTACTTAAAATTGTCGATATCTGCAATAAGAATTGCAATCTTCATGCTGTCCTTTGAACTGACAAGCTCATTAATACGCTTTATAAGTGAGATTCTATTCCTGACTCCTGTAATCTGGTCATGATATGCAAGGTGTTCCAGTTCCATATTTGCTTCACTCAGGTTCTGACAGCTGTCATAAAACCTTTCCTCAACAAACTTTACCCTCTTAAGTGAAGAGCTGACTAAAATAAATATCAATATACCTGAAACTAATACATAAACCCATCCTTTTATCATACTTATCCTGGTTATGGCTGCATTATCCGCCACAAGCAATCCCAGTATCTTATCCGATAAAAGTATCCACAAAGTCCCTACAAGCATATAAGTAAGTGCTATTCTTAATGATATCTGATTGGATTCCGGCTCATTATTACAAGTCACTTTTTCATTGCTTTCACATTTTTTTTCATTTTTATGTGCGACCATTAGTTCCTCCTATGATTACAAATAAAACATCAATGAATTTCTTAATTCATTCTATTATTTCAGAATCTTTTCAATCTGCTGTCCCAGTTTGTCCAGATCCTCTTTTGCTATATAAGCGCAGCATCCCCTTTCCATTGCTTTCCTGATATCAATCTCTTGAATATACTCCGAGACAATCACAAAGGGTGCCGGGCTCCCTGATTGGTTTCTGACCTCAATGGCCTGAAGTGCATCAAAGCCCGGCATATTATTATCACTTAGTATAAGATCCCAATGCTGATCCTTAAGAGCTTCACGCATAGTTATGCTGCTTGAAGCGATTTTATACCGAACATTAAATCCCGCTTTTCTTAATACCCTTATGCTCAAATCCGCTGAATAGAATGAGTCTTCCACCACCAATACATCTATTTGCTTCATATTTGTCTCCTATTAAAAAAATAAGGATAATCAGTATTACCGTATAATAATACAAAATTATCCTTATTTCATGAATGAAAAATTATGGGTTTATACCCCGAAATTTTTCGGGTCTTTTTGTTTTTCTCCGGCTATGCCCTGACGATATTCGCTGGGTGTAATACCTGTATATTTCTTAAACAGCCGGCTGAAATACTCAACATCCTTAAACCCTAAAAGCTCTGCCACTTCATATGCCTTTAACCTTCCGTCCCCGACAAGCTTTTTTGCCCTTTCCATTTTTACAATAGTCAGATACTCTATGAAGGATAAGCCTGTCTTCTGCTTAAAAACCTCGCTGATATAGGATTTGTTCATGAAAAGGGAGTCGGATACTGCGCTCAGCGATATATTTCCGTCAATATTCTCCAGTACATACCGGCATACCTGACCTGTAATCCCGTTATCCTCCGTGCCTTGTTTCAATCTTGCAATCAAGCCGGAGATTCTCCCAACAGCCGAAACAAATCTGTTTTTTATTGAATCCGGATCATTTGCTCCGGAAAAATCAACAGCTCTTATAGCATTAATATCCGCATATTTATCCAGCCATTTGCATCTCGCTGACATTTTATTGATTATTTCAAGCATTATGCTGTTTAGCAGGCTTTTCACCTTAATCAAATCATAATTCAGATTTGTGCAAACTGTTTCAAATATGTTTCCTGCATTTTCAACAGCCTTTGTATGTCCTGCTATTATGGCATCAATAAGCTGGCTAACCTCCGACTGCGGGAAAAATACATCCACCTTTTCCACCAGCTTTTGCTCCAGCTGTGCAATCCTTTGCTCCTCAAGCCTTTTCTCGGATATATATTCCTTTGCTCTTTGAAGCAGCTTTTCCAATTCTTCTTCTGCCACCGGCTTGATTATATAGTCAAAAGCCCCCAATACCAATCCCTGTCTGGCATACACAAATTCACTGTAATCACTAAGCAGTACAACACAGGGGCAAAGCTTTCTCCTTGTTATTTCCTTAAGAAGCTCCATACCGTCTACTTTAGGCATCCTTATGTCTGTAATAACCATGTCGAACTTGCTTTCCTCAAGCTTTTCCAATGCCTCATGTCCGTTACATGCTTCATCGGAGATGACAAAGCCTGTTTTGTCACCCCACAGCTTCAGCCTTTTCAGCTCTCTTCTTACAATATCCACATCATCCACAATCATTATCTGCAGCATATATTCCACCTCTTTCAACAGGCAATGTAAAATATACGGTTGCCCCTTGTCCCATGCTGCCTTTTATCCAAACCCTGCCTCCGTGCTTCTGTATAATCTTCTTTACCGTAACAAGCCCTATACCGCTTCCGTCAAACTCATCTTTTGTGTGGAGCCTCTGAAATATGCCAAACAGCTTCCCGGAATATTCCATATCAAACCCAACCCCATTGTCCCCGACATGGAATATGTATTCTCCCTCATTAATTGTGCAGCCAACTTCGATAATAGCCTGGTCTTTGAATTTCGTGAACTTTATCGCATTGGACAGTATATTGTACAGAACCTGCCTAAACAGCACTTTGTCCGCAGAAACAACAGGCAGCTCCGTTATCACCTTTAGCTCTATATTTCTGTCCGAATTGACTGATAACAATTCATTAATTATTGACTTGAACAGTTCCCCTGAGTCAACACTTTCCTCTACTATTTCAGTCTTAGTCATAGTTGAATATTCAAGCAGCTTGTTTATCATTTCTATCATATCCAGGCTGATATTTCTGATATTATGTATCATCTCCGCCGTTTCCTCGCCCGGTCCCGATTCCAGATCTTCAAGTACAAACCTGCTGTAGCCTTCTATGGCTCTGAGGGGTGATTTCAAATCATGGGATACTGTATATGTAAAAGCTTCAAGCTCGTTTACCGCGTTTTGCAGCTCGTCGGTTCTCTCTGCAACCTTCTGCTCCAGTTCTTCATTAAGCTTTGTTATTTCTTTGATTGCCTGTTTGTATCGGGTAATATTTTCAAATATTGCCCCAACTTCGTTGCCTGATATCTTAAATGCATTGGTCAGATAATATTTATCCTCCTGTTCATAGTAGGTTTCAAAATGTTCAGGCCTCCCGGTCAGCAAAATCCTATTGTATATATGAAGATTCTTATTGGGATAATTATATACCTCCATCCATTTCTTTCCGATTATTTCAGCTCCTTTCAGCCCTGTATGGAGTTCAAACCCCGGATTTACCTTAAGAAAGCGTAAATCGGAAATATTTCCTTTCTCGTCAAAAACCGGTTCAAATATAAAAAATGCGTTCATCATTTTTTCGAACAGCAAAAGGTATCTTTTCTCACTGGTTATCAAACTGTGCTGAACTCTCTCATGCTCTTCAAGCTGCTTTTTCAGCTTATCGTCCGATGCCGTAAGCTCTTCATTTTTTATCTGCAATTCTCTCTTTATCTTGCTGATTCTGTTTATATATGCCGCAAGCATGATAACGGATATAATTAGAAGTGAGAATATAACCACGATTGTTATTACAAAGTTTTTATATTCTTCCATTGAGTATATTTTCCAGTCCATGTAGTTCACGGATACGCAGCAGATGAAGCCAGTCTCCCGGCTAGCCCATGACAAGCCTTTATAATATGAATTGAAGAACAGCTGACATACTTTAAAAAATCTTTTAAACATACTGTCAACCTTCTTTCTGTATTCTTTTCTTATATTATACCTTAAATCGATACAATATGACAATATAGGAACTTTATGCCAAACACCCCGTTTCACGGATACAATACTTATGATATGATTAATACATAATCAAGAAAGGAGATGAGTTTGTGGAGAGAATTAAAATAGGAGATACTGCACCGGATTTTTCCCTGAAGGATAACAAGGAGCAGATAATACGCTTATCTGATTTCAGAGGAAAAAAGGTATTGCTTTCATGGCATCCTCTTGCCTGGACCTCCGTTTGCACCGATCAGATGAGGTCCCTGGAGGTCAATTGGGAGAAATTCCAGAGCCTCAATACCGTACCCCTTGGCCTCAGTGTGGACCCGGTACCTTCAAAAAAAGCCTGGAGCGCAGTAATTGCCATCGATAATGTCAGTCTTCCGTCCGATTTCTGGCCCCATGGGCAGGTTGCCCGGGACTACGGCATTTTTATAGAAAAAAAAGGAATATCAGAGCGTGCAAATATTATTATAAATGAAAACGGAATTGTCAAATGGATTAAGGTATATCCTGTCAGCCAGCTGCCGGACATTAATGAAGTTCTGGAGGTATTGTCCGGAATATAACGAGGCGGGCTGCGCATCGCTGTTTTTGAGCTTCTTCCGAAGCTCTTTTATTTTTTTTGTTTTTTTACTGCGTTTTTGCTGATACTAATACAAAATCAGATTCAGCCAACTCAAAATCCGGGAGGTTATATGCATACCATACTTGAAACAACTATAAGAACTGCCATTGGTTTTTCAATATTGTTCATTTTGACACGGTTGCTTGGCAAGAAGCAATTAGGCCAGCTGACGTTTTTTACTTATGTCACAGGCATTGCAATGGGCAATATTGCCGGTGACATGGTGGTCCACAGGGATATAAAGCTTATAGACGGTGTGTCGGGACTTATTATATGGGCTTTTGCCACATTTCTTCTTGAAATTATAAGCTTAAAGTCTTCAAAAGCCAGAGCTTGAAGCTGTATCAAAAAAAGATATGCAAATTCAACCGGAAAACCGAATATACCTTCCTACCGAAATTATTGTTGACGGGAAGCTTGTCCAAAAAAACCTTGAGGAATTAAATCTCAGCAGCGGATGGTTGGATCAGCAGCTGATAAATGCAGGAATTACTTCGGTGGAAGAAGTTTTCTTCGCTGAATTGCAAAGTGACGGGAGCCTTCATATAAGCAAAAAAAAATAAATGACAGGATGCTGTATAGTCATATATGTAAGAGGCAGTATATTCTGACACAGTAAATAAATTCGAAATGGTTAAACTATTAAAGGCTGAACAAATGCGGACATGGAGGTTAATTCCATGACTTTACTGTTTATACTATTACTGTTGTTTCTGCTTTTTATTTTTTTATTGTTCACCGTGGCATCAAGAATCAATCTAAGCTATGACTCTGCCAGATCAGATATGCAACTGACATTGAGATGGCTTCATCCTCTGCTGAGGTCAGTGATAGTTAAGGAAGGCAATGGCTTTCTTTTGCTTGTATATCTTCTGAACAAAAGGGTTTTAACAAAATTAATAAAACCAAAACAATATACCAAAAAAAACGGCAGTATTCTCAGAAGCCTTAAACCAACCGATATTCATGTAAATACTCAATATGGATTCCGGAATCCTTTTGTTACAGGCCTGGCCTGCAGTGCGGTAAGTGCGGTTTCACAGTTCTTAAATGTGGAATCCTTGCATCAAAAACCTGACTTTCTGGCAAACAGCGACTATGTCAATCTGGATGCCACTGCAAAGCTCAACTTGGGCTACTCATTGATGAAGCTTATATGATAAGTAATTATATCTAAGGAGGAAAACTATGGAAGTTAATGCTTCTCTAACCCAGAATATTGATGCACTGTTCACTAATATTGAAACATTTACTCAAAATGAAGGGCTGCTGGGGAAGCCTGTTACCCAAGGGGATAAGACCTTAATACCCATTATCTCCGTAACAATCGGATACGGAGGCGGCAATACCTCCGGTAAAATGTCCGGAGGAACTTCAGGCTCAAACCAGGGAACCAGCAATGCAGGAATGGATGCTCTGGGCCTTGGTGCCAGAATCAGCACCGATGCTTTGGCACTGGTAGATGGTGAAAATGTCTCCATCCTGCCGGTCAATTCCAACCCGGGCAATGTGAGCCAATTGTTAAATCAACTGCCTCAGATAATGGGCAAAGGACAAAATAACCAGCAGCAGAATCAGCAGCAAAATCCACAACAGAGTTCATAACGAAAGGCCTCACGGCAAATATCGCCGTGGGGCCTGAAACATTGTTTTAAAAGAGTTTTTTTAGTATATTGACTTCCGATGCTTTTTCCCTCAGCTCATTCAGCTGAGGCACTATTCTTGTGAAGTGCTCCGAAGCCATATGCCTGCTCAAGGCCTCTTCGCTTTCCCATTCCTCAATGATAACAAGTACTTCAGGAGCTTTTATATCCTGAAAAAGCTCATACTTAATACAGCCTTCTTCTTTAACGGTCTTTTCCACCATCTCTGCCGACAGCTCCAGAATCTTGTTAAGCTTGTCCGGCTTTGCAAAGCTTTTTGCAACTACTTTAATCATTTCATATTTCCTCCCATCATATATCCTCTATACTGTTTAATCCTAATCATATTATACTATAATAATTACAATTTTATATGTCATCAAAAACATGGTGATGGGATTTGATATATAAATTAAACCTGATTTCCTGATTTATCCTTACTTCACCTTCTCCCGGCAGAACCGCCGAAATCTGCTGCTCCGCATTATTTTGGCCATTTACGCATATCACAACATCATAATGTGTGCCCATATATTTGTAATTAGCAATGACACCCTTCATTTCCCCTTCATTGCCAATAACTACATTCTCCGGGCGTATAATGAATTTTACGGGAGTTCCTTTCCTGTAAGGAATACTGTCTTTTGATTGAACTATACCAAACTTACATAGAATTGCATCGGCATCGCCGACGGTTCCTTCAAAAACATTTGCTTTGCCAACGAATTCTGCAACAAAAATGTTGGCAGGCCTATTGTATATTTCATAAGGTGATGCAATTTGTTGTATCTTTCCTTCATGTAAAACAGCTATTCTTTGCGAAATTGACAGCGCTTCTGCTTGATCGTGAGTTACCAGAATAACTGTTGAATTTACCTTTCTTAATATCCTTCGTATTTCTTCCCTTACGGCTTCTCTTATATCCAAATCCAGATTGCTAAAGGGCTCATCCAGCAGAAGAATATCAGGCTTTCTGATTAGGGCTCTTGCTATGGCAACTCTTTGCTGCTGTCCGCCGGATAATTGGTGGGGGTACTTGTCTTTTACATCATAAATCTCCATTAACTTCAGCATCTTGTCTGTCTTTGAGATGCGCTTCTTTTTCTTTCTTACTGCAAAAGCCACATTTCCCCAAGCTGTCATATTCGGAAAAAGCGCATAGTCCTGAAATACCATGCCGATATTTCTCTTTTCAGGAGGTATCCAGGTATTGCCGCTTGATATCACTTTGCCGTTTAATATTATTTCACCCTCGCTGTGGGATTCAAAGCCGCATATCAATCGCAGAAGGGTTGTCTTACCGCATCCGCTTTTGCCCAGCAAAGCCAGGAATTCGCCCTTTTGGACGCTTAAATCAAGGTCCTTTATTATATACTCCGCAGCACCATCATACTTTTTTGAAAGATTTCTTATCTCAAGGCTTACCATAATTATACCTCCAAATCCTTTCTAACGAGATAGAACAATGGTATAAAAGAGGCAATCACAATCAAGAGCCCTGCCGGGGCTGCGTGGGTGTAAAACCCATCGCTTGACTGTATCCAGATTCTTACTGCCAAAGTGTCGTATCCGGGGGGCCTGAGCATGAGAGTAATAGGAAGCTCCTTCAGGGAACTAACCATTACAAGAATTCCCCCCGAAAAAACCCCCGGTAATATGGTAGGCAGAATAACCTTGCGGAGTACAGTCCCGAATCGCATACCAAGGCTATAGGCCGTTTCATCCAAAACCGGCGATATAAGCGCCATGGAGGATTCGGTGGATTGCAGGCTGCGGGGCAAATACCTCATGGCATGCCCTATTATGAGTACGATAGGGCCTCCAATAAGCCACACAAAGTATCTGTTGATTACAAATACCATTCCCAGTGCTATGAGAGTTCCCGGAATGATTAGCCCCAAGTTGCAGGCACCATTCAGCAAGTTTGTCAGCCTTGAAGGGTGCCTGAACTTAAAATAGGTAACAGGTATTGAAACAAGCATGGTGACAAAAGCTGCGCCCATACTTATCAATAGGCTGTTTCTAATATATCCAAGCATTTCTATTGTAACTGCTTTTGCATATATGCCTTTGATACTCCATATTATGAGTGCTGCCAAGGGCATAATAACCGAGAAGAACAGCACTATAAGAACAAATATCAAGCATGGATTTCTGTATTTTCCAAGCTCAAGGGGCCTGCCTTTCCGATTGGATTTCGGGTTTTGAAAAAATGAGCTGTACTTTTGCAGCTGTGACTTAGCAAACAGAACCATAATGCCTAATGCGATTGTCAGCATGCTCAATATGGCAGCTCCGGAACGATCCAGCTTTCCTATCATCTGAAAGTACACGCTGCTTGTAAAGGTAGAATACCTCAGCATCGAAACTGCACCAAAGTCGGATACAATATAAAAAAATACTATCATATTGCCTGATAATATTGCGGGAATAACAAGGGGAAGTATCACATGCCTGAATATTGTAATATAGTCCGCTCCGCTGGAACGCCCTGCCTCTTCATAGTTCCCGCTGATTTTGCTGAGTGCTGCCGATACAACCAGGAATACATAGGGAAATGTAAACATGGACAATATAAAAACAACGGAAAAAAACGAGTAAATATTAACTATGCTGCTTCCAAGAAGTGAATAGGCCACCCCTCTTTTGCCAAAAACGATAATGTATGTGAGTGCTCCAATATATGGAGGTATAGCCAGCGGAAGCGTTAAAACCGCCTTAAATATTCTGCTTCCCGGCAAATTTGTTTGTTCTACCAGCCACGCAAGGCTGACTCCAATAACAGTTGTAACCAAAGCAACTGACCCTGCAAGGCTGACGGTATTCCATAATAGTATTGGAATACGCGTGCCAAGCAGAACCTGCCACTTTTCAATTGGAGCAAAGACTGCTCTTATAAAAACATATAGAACAGGTATAGCCATTATAAGAGCAGCTGCAATATTAAACAGCAAGAGTAAAAGTCTGGGAGGTTTTCCGTTCCAAAGCTTCAGCCATATTCGATTGATTGAAGGCATATTGGTCCCCCCTATTCTGAATATCCCGCCTTTTCCATCAGTTCTGTAGTCTTTTCCCATAGGGGCCCGACTTCGCTTAAGGAAGTGTCTGCAGGCCTGACGCTTTCATATTCTATTCCTTCAATACCCCTTATTATTGGCGTCTCATCGTTCATTTTCTGCTGGGAGGGCTGCAGAAGATACTCAATAAACAAAAGCGCATTCCGGGGATGTTTGGAATACTTGGGAATGGCAGCGCCTGAAATATTGGCGAACGCCCCCAATTCACCTTCCCCCTGATCCGGGAATATCATCGCTACATGATTCATTCCCTCTTCCTGCAATTGCATCTTATAATGATAATTGTTAACAAGCCCGAACTTTACCTCTCCGCTGCCCACAGCCCTGCGGACATCTGTGTGGCTTTGCAGAATCAAGGGCTCATTTGCCATTATCCCTTTCAACAGTTCAAGAGTTTTTTCGGGGCCAATGATTGACTGAATAGAAGCAAAATAGGTAATCATCGATTCATTTCCGGCTCTGTTCATGGTGAATTGCCCTTTATATTTTGGGTCAGTCAGGTCAAAAATGGAGTCCGGCATTTCATCCAACGTTATTAAATCCGTATTGTATATAAACACACGATATCTTATGGTAAGGGCGGTCCAAGTATTATCCTTCCCAACATAATTTCCGGGGACTTCCTCTAAAAGCTTTGAATTAATCGGCGACAGCATATTTTCTATACGGAGATATTCCAATATCCCGCCGTCATTTGATAAAAATACATCCGCCTGGGTATTTTCCTTTTCTTCAATTATTCTGTGGGCGTATTCTGTTGCTTTTCCGGAAATAAGATTAACTTTTATTCCGGTATCCTTTTCAAATTTCTCAACCAGCGGTATTATGAACTTTTCCTGCCTGCCGTTGTATATTGTAAGCACCTTAGGCTCTTCCTTCTCCTGAATAATATCTGTATTATTGTTGGATGGTACAGAACATCCCGGTAGAAAAGAAGCTAAGGCAAAGATTATACAAGCAGTGATAATCGAACCTTTTGCTTTCATAGCTGCACCTCCTTTTTCTTTTCATTACAATATATACAGACATGACAAGTTTGGTGCTAAACAAGCCATGCAATCATAACTCTGATTTTGAACAAAAAAAATGCGGCTGCAGCCGCATTTAGCTCATGTGCCTTTTGGCAACTAAAAACCCCTTGATCAGCCATGCTGTCAAGGGGTAAAATATCAACCTTATATAACAGTGATATTTTCTGCCTGAGGCCCTTTGGGTCCGTTTGTTACGTCATAAGACACTTTCTGGCCTTCCTGAAGTGATTTGTAACCCTCTGCATTTATTTGGGAAAAATGCGCAAAGACATCCGTGCCATCTTCTCCTGTAATAAATCCATAGCCTTTTTCACCATTGAACCATTTTACTGTACCAACCATTCTTGTGTACCTCCAAAATCTTATTTCTCAAATACTTTGTCATAACTCACCACAAAATTTCAAATATCGTTTACTATATTTTTAGTACTTATTGAAATATATATGTGTTACATTATTTACTAATTATTTAAGATATTATTAATAATGTCATACTTGATAATAAAAATCAAGCTGAATTACAATATCGTAATAAAATTGTGAGGAAAAATGTGGCCGAATAAAAACTATGCAGTTTTTTGTAACATTGTGTCGCATTGCGCGAAATGATTCTTTTGCGCAATTAAGAATCTAGTAATTTCAATGCCTGGCGGCACTTTTTGCTTATCTGCAATTACAATTGTTATTCCCTAATGTAATAATTTCTTCATAAGGAATAATTGAATTTTTAATGTAAAAACTATATTTAATAAAAAATTACAGGAGGTTTATTCTATGGATAAAAGACGTGCAAAAGCCATTACTGCTTCGTCAGTTATGACTCATGTAACCTATAACGGAGTACCGATATATATTGAAAATGTGGACGAAGAAACCGGAATTGCTGATATTCATCCTCTTGATCAACCTTCAAATAAACTGGAGGTACCTGTAACCAGCCTGGTAGAACATTAATTAAAGTAAAAAATAAGCAGGATTCTATTCACTTAAATGCACAATTCCTGCTTATTTTTCTCTCAATACCATTCATATGCTCAGTGCATAAAACATCGATAAGATTCCTATTCCGAAAAGCATCCATAACACAGGGATAATCTCTACAAGTATTCCTGCCAGCACAAGTGCCATCGGCAAAGCAATTTTGCATATACAAATCGATGTACTGATAACACGCCCTCTGTACTTCCCGGCCGCATCAGTCTGAAGCTTCTGAATCAACGGTACATCTGCAAAAGATATGGCACCGCCCGTCGCAATCATAAGGATACTGTAGTATATTACGCAGGATTCCTTCGAAAATTCCGCAAAGGTTAGCAGCGGAATTCCCATTGCAATAATAACAATACCGAAGATAAATACAGACATATTTATTATTCTGCCGTAGGACAACTTCTTGCATGCCTTTCCTGCGGCAATTGCACCCATTATCGTTCCAACCGGCAGGAAGCCCTGGATAAAGCCATAAGCTGAAGGATCCAGCTCCAAAACATTATTTACCGCATATGGCAGGGGCACCATAATTGAGAATCCCAGTACAATATTCAATACTATAAAAATATTAAGAACTTCTTTCAGCTCTTTTTGCCTATATGTGTATAGAAATCCTTCTTTGAAATCAGGGAGAATACTTTTCAATGTAAAGTTTCCGGTTTCAAAACATCTTTCATTTTCCTCCCTGTTATTGAAACCATAGTCTATAAACAGTTCTGATATTCCGGAACAAAAGAACGAAAATCCGTTTATCAGCATGAGACACTTGATGTCGGCAAATGCAAATATCATCCCTCCTATTGCCGGACCAAGGATGGTTGATAAAGAATTTATAATACGGCTGATTAAGTTGATTCTGATAAGATTATCATCTGTAACAAGATTTGGCTTGGCTGATTCCATGCTTATACCGAATATAACCGAGATTGCATTCATCAGAAATGTTGTTATATAGATTATTGGAAGGGTCAGGCCAAAGCGTCTGCTGATCAAAAACAGCATCACAAACAGAATTGCATTTGCAATATCCATTGAGACTACCAGGAGCTTTTTATTGAACCTGTCTGCAAGGACTCCTGCGAAGGGGCCTATAAGCACCGTCGGTATCACTCCCTGGATCAGGATGATGGCGAAGGAAATTCCCGAACCTGTTAATTTTAGTACATAAAGGCTGATGGCAAATGAATATATGGCAGAACCTAAAAGTGATACCATCTCTCCCATGGAAAACAATATTATATTTGCCCTTTCACCTTTTGCAAAAAAGACATCCAAGTTTGTCATACAAAACCTCCTGAGTCATATAATCATACTTGATAATTAAAGTATAAAATATGGAGGAGGCTCCGGTTCAATAGCCGGTTTTTTGACTTGACTTCAAAATAAAAGAAAAAGATGGAGTACACTCCACCTTTGAATCATTGTTCAGGTTTTAAAAAATTCCTGATGCACAGGTATGAAAATATCACATCTCCAAGCTGCTGATATGATTCGTATTTATTGGCCTCTTTACAGTAATACTTCTCGGAATATGCCTCGTGAAGCAGCTTGAAGTTCAGGGAGTCCAGTTTTCCCTTCACAAATTCAAGGGTATAGTTTTTTCTGTATTCCTCCTTCAGAATATTACGCCTGCCGAATTTATCGAACAGTACATATCCCCCGTACAGCTTTGAATTATTCTTAAGGTATTTTATCGTGCTATCCAGCAGAAAATCCTTGTGGTTAAAGTTGTAATTTGTTGAACCGGAATAATCGACAAGCACGTCTATGGTTTCCTTTATTATGGGCAGTCTCTTGAAATCGGTGCATATATATACTATATTCTTTTTGCTGCCTGAAGACTCTATTATATTTTTAATGAGGTTCAGCCCGTTCATATCATGATCAATGGCGATATAAAGGGTATCCTCTGCCAGCTTGTCGAAAACCGCTCTCAGGAAAAATCCAAAACCGACGCCCAGATCCAGTACTACCTTTCCGGCAAAGTCATTCTTCTTCGTATTATATTCATACCAATTCAGGCTTTTATAAACCTTATCCAGAAATACGGAATCAGTGCTGTCGATATATTTAAACAGCAGCTCCGCATCCGTGTTTAAGCAGCTGCCAATATTGCCGCTCACGCCTTCAAGCTTCTTTTCGATAATAAGGATCCCCTCATTGATCTCATATCTTTCTCCACAACTGCAAACCAGGTACCCTTCCATTATCTGATTGTCTTCTATTCTGCCTTTATGCAGCATCAGCCTGCCTCCGCAGCCGGGACAGCATAACACATTCAGTGAACTCAGCTCTATGCCGCTTTTCACTGAAGAATATCCATCCTCAATGTTGAAGCCGGCAAGCTTGTCTTCCAGTATCTCAAGGTTTCTACGCAAATTTTCGATGGCCTTTCTGGTATCCTTAATCTTTCTTTCAAAAAAAGTGCTGTAGTACTTGCTGCTTACTTTGTTCTCAACCTTGACAAACTGCTTGTAATAGAAAAACATCTTTATTTCCTGCAGTGAAAAGCCTATTTCTTTCAATTGGAGAATTTCGTGCAAATCTTCTTTGCAGCTGTCATCAAATTCATAGTGCCCGCCTTTTTTACAGGGAACAAGCAGCCCCAGCTCCATATAATACCGTAGGGTATCTATGCTTACATTGCTTTCCCTGGCAAATTGTCCGATTTTCATAATGATCCGCTCCTCTTATTACTAATGAATAATACACCGGCCACTATCTTTCAGGCACCCTATCAGGATGGGTTTACTCAACAACTACCTTTTTCACACAGTCGCTGGAGCACAAAAAGACCATTGCCGCATAAAAGGTATCAAATTCCAATACATCACCCACTTTGATTTCCCCTGCATAATCCTCAATGTCCAGTATCAGATGGTCACTGCTGCTCCCTATTATCTCAATTCCTTCATGCCTTGGCCTAAGCTTTGAAAAGTCGCCGACATCCTTGTTCCCTACCGCCAGTACTGCTCTTTTCCGCATTCCCCTGTCGGTATATACCGGCCTGTTGCCAAAAGCGTCCACAAATATTTCCCCTATCGGATAGCTTGGCTTCGTTTTGACTTCCACCACCTGTGCCTTCAGTACCATTGGGTCCCGGTAAATCCCCGGCATTTCTATACCCCACACATAGGGAAAATCCTTTGCCGTAATGATTGCCTCACCTATTCTCAAGTGGTTGATTCGTTCAGGCATTTTACCATCAACTAATAATGATAATGAAGTGCTGGCTCCGCCTGATATTATCTCAAGGCTTCTTCCGATTTCTTTTTCAATTGCCCCTGCCAGCCGGCACAGCTCTCCCAGGTTTTTTTCAGAAGGCTTGATGGAACCATAGCAGCCTAAATTAGTACCGATTCCCAACAGCTTGATATTCTCCAGCATTTCAACTTCCTTCGCGGCTTCAATTGCCTCTTCCTTGTTAAAAAAGCCTTCTCTCAGGTCTCCCAGGTCAACCATCAATATGACTCCGTGAACTTTTCCCTGCCGGCCTGCTTCTTTATTGATAAGCCTGATTGTTTCCATCTCGGAGTTCAGGCTTGAATCTGCATAGCTTACAAGCTCAGGTATCTCAGACGGCATAGGTATTCGGATGAGCATAAGCCCAGCTTTGATGCCGGCCCTCCGGAGCTTAATAATCTCCTTCATCCTCGAATCCCCTAACGTCTTGAAGCCTGCCTCTATGAATAATTCCGCCACCTCCGGTATTGCGCTGAAGCCTTTTACAACGCCTGCCGGCTCGATCCCGTTGGCCTTGCACATCTCATATATCTTACGGGCATTGCTCTTAATTTTTGAGGCTGAAATCTCATATACGGGGTACTGCCCCTCATAATCAATCACTATTATCCCTCCTTCATATTTATCAGGCCGCATCAGGAACATCTTGTGCAGTATCAAGTGCCTTCATCCTCAAATATTCCTTTCTATATATTAATCCCTCATATATAATCATCATTACCCACCCTATGCCAACTGCATAACATATGCCCGAGATACCGAAATAAGGGGCAAATATTAAGGCCAGAACAACTCTTGCAGATACCTGCATAACTGTCGCGATAAATGTTATATGAAGCTTTCCGATCCCTCTGAAGATGCCCTGAAAAATATTGCAGAAGCCTGTAAGCACATATAGTAAAGACATTAATTTTAAATACTCCACCCCTATCAGTATAACCTCGCTTTCAGAACCGGAAATAAACAGGTGCATTATCTTCTCAGCCCCGAAAAATACAATTGCGGCAATAGCAAGATTATATACTGTAATAATAATATTGCCGATATTATAGCCCTCAATTATTCTCCTCCACTTCCTTGCTCCAAGGTTCTGAGCAGTATAAGTGGAGACTGACACGGTAAAACTGTCACCCGGGGAGAGCACAAAGGCATCGATTCTTACTGCAGCATTATAAGCTGCTATGGTGTTTGTACCAAAAGGATTGACAATTCCCTGAACCAGCAGCCTCCCTATATACAGGCTGATTTGCTGCAATGATGTAATGCTGCTGTATTCTATGGTTTTTCTCAGCAAGGGCTTGTCCAGAATCAGTTCATGAGGTTTCAGTCTAATCAACGGAATTTTCATGTATATATATGCTATGCACAATATCGAGGATACGGCCTGTGCAATTATCGTTGCAGCTGCCGAACCGGCCACTCCAAGCTCAAGCACCGCAACGAAGAAGTAGCATAAAATCCCGTTAAGGACACAGGATATGCTTAAAAAAACAAATGGAGTCTTTGAGTCTCCTATGGATTTCAATGCAAAAGAGTGAAAATTGTACAGGAAAGAAAATATAAGTCCCCCGAATATTATCTTCAGGAATATCTCCGCATCATTCATAATCTCTTCCGGAGTGCCGATAGCAATGAGAATATACCTTGCTGTGAATATGCATATTATGGACAAAGCGGCGGTAAGTATGGTACCTGCAATTAAAGCAGTAGAAATTTCCTTCTTCAAGGTTTCATATTTTGCTGCTCCGAATATCTGGGACATATATATTGAAGCCCCTATGCATATACCAAATATAAAGAAAATTGCAATAGACATGATCGGATTGGCAACGCCCACTGCTGCCAATGCATTCTTCCCCACAAACCGTCCCAGTATCACGGCATCGGTTATATTGTACAGCTGCTGCAATATGTTCTCCAGTATCATTGGTATGGCAAATGTAATCAGTACTCTTGACGAGCTGCCTTGAGTCATATCACCGTTCATAAAAGTCCCCCATTGTATAGGAAAATATATTTTCCTATACAATTAAAATGCGTCTTATAATCCAACGAAATTATTATATCATTAATTAAGTTCCTTTGCCCTGCTTGTTCTAAAATTGCTGTGAGTTTCAAGCAGATACATTCCCGCTGCACCTGCAAGCCCCAGGCAGAAAGCCAAAGGCCACACAGCTTCCACGCCAAAAAAGTCCATATACCTGCCCATTACTGATGTACCCAGGGCAGACCCGACAGCAAAGCTTAAGGAGGATATCGCATTGAACCTTGCCCTGAAATTCTGCGGAGTATTGTTTGCTATATATACTCCGAAGTTTGTCACCGTCATTATCTCACCTATTGTCCATATAATGGCGGAAAGTATGAACAACGGCATTGAGCTGATAAAGGTTATCATCCCGAAGCCTATGGCATACAGCAGCCCTGCTACGGAGATAGTGCTTAAAGGCTTCCATTTCCTTGTAGCGTGGGTTATGAACATTGTCAGTATAATAACCGTCAAAGCATTGCAGCTCATAACAACTCCAAAGTTGCTTGCCCCGCTGCTGCCAAAAATATTATCCAGCATCATAGGCAGTGAAAAAGAGTGCTGTGTATACACAACACTAAAAACTATATTAATTGTAAGAAAAACCAGGATTTTGGGCCTTCTTATCAAAATGGAAAAAACATTGCCTTCTTCACTTTTTTCTTCATCGTTTAAGCATTTATTGTCAGAGTAATCAGGCAAGGTCTCCTTGATATTTGTCAAAACCAGAATAACGGCTATCAATGAAGTTACCGCATCACCGATGAATACAAGGGGAATATAACGGTTGAACAGAAAGCCTGCGACAAGGGGCCCCAGGGATACGCCAAGATTTATCCCCAGATAGGATAATGAAAATCCCATTTTTCTCTTTTCAGCAGGCAAAACATCAGTGATAATAGCCGATATGATCGGGCGGACCGCCCCGTTAAAAAAAGAAGCCATACAAATAAGTACTATTATGATTTGCGGATTTTCCAGGAAGGCACAGGAGAACAAACATACCGCCGCACTTAATTGGAAGAATGCATAAGACTTCTTGCGTCCTAAATGATCCGCAATCTTCCCCCCTGCAAAAGATCCCGGAATTGTTGACAGGGAAGTCAGCATAACCGCAATTCCTGCGTCTTGATAGCTCAGCCCAAGCTTTTTAACCAGAAACAGACTTAGAAACGGCAGTACAAAATCACCAAAACGGTTGATTATCTGAGCAAAAAATATTATGTAAACACTTTTGGGCAGTCCTCTATAGGAATCGAAATAACTCACTTTATTTAACCCCCTACTCAAAATTTTAACCACTCAAAAAATAAAATCCAATATGGCAATATTACCATATCAGACATAATATAGCAATTTAAAAAACTGTCTGCACATCCCCGTATTTAATATATATAGCCGAGGCATCATCGCTTTTTTTAAATCTGGGATACCTATAGCACTCTTTATCTTCTTCCTCAATATCCCTCAGAATTCTATATACTTCCTCCAGCCCTTTCTCATCTACGAATGATATTAAATCCTTAATGCTGAAATAATTATAGCTTGAATGAATGGCAAAAAATCCATCGGTCATGAACAAAACCTTGCTTATGGACTCCAAAGGCAGCTTGTCATAAATGCAATAGTCAAGGGCACTTGAATCAAATTCCAGGGTCCAATATCCTTTATCAGTGTTTTTAAGCCGCCTGTTCTTAAGAAGAATCTCCTGAATGCCCTCCCTGGCCTCATTAAAGCTTAGCCCGTTACTTACAATCAGCCGTCTCAGTTCATTAACAGCTATATTATCCAGTGCTTCCAGCTTTGTATCCTTAATTACTTTAATATTGCCCTCAATATCCTCGATGACCAGGCATATATCACCAATCAGTAAATACTCAAAAATGCCTTCCCCTATTCTATAAATCCCGGCTGATGCCGAGGGCAAGTCAAGTTTATCTATATTCTCTCTATTAACCTCATGAAGGTACAGCTCTTTAACCGAACCAATACCATTCTTAACAATGTACTTTAAACTGTCATTGGAATTCTCAAAGGCTTCTTTCAAGTATTCGCTCCATGCCTTCACAAACCACCTGGCGTCGGTCTTATCCGAAGTAAAGTTTGCTTCCCTGAGTCCGGTAGCCCCGTCCATAATCCATCCATATTTTCTGCTTGTATATACTATGTCTTCATTTATTTCATTGCCCGGCTCGGAAATGTAAGCAGCTTCTGATATAAAAATACCGATCACCTCCCATTTAAAATTCAGTCAGGCCGAACATACTGAGTACCGTTGGAAACAGCATTGCAAGGACTATCATGATAATGCCGAGGGTAATTACCAATAAGGTTCTTTTTGTTCCCTTCCTGCCGTTTAATATTATTCCAAATCCCCCTAAAGCCAGTAACAATCCTCCGCACAGCGTTATTATCAGTCTTGCTGCATTTTCATAGCTGCTGGCGGCTATCTGAATTGATCCTATTGTAAAGCTGATAAGTGCAGTAAAAAAGCCTAAGAATTCAAGATTCCTGGTCATATACCCGTTTATTGATTCATTAATATCCGAGAATCTCTTTTCAGTCTTTTCCTTTATATCCGTAAGATCCTTCTCGAGCCTTTCTTTATAATCATCCAAGCTTTTAAAGTTTCTGATAAATTCTATTCTTGTAATATGCCTCTGGTAATCGGCTATGACCAGGGAATAATCCAATCTTTCCGGTTTTTCCATGTCAATGGCTTGATAGATGCTTTTCTTTGCATTTTCGAAGTCCCCTTTTATTGCCTGCAGCCTCCCGAGAGTACAATAAAATTTGGGATAGTTATTTGTCAGCCTTATGGCCTTCTTAGCTGCTATTATAGCATTATCAAGCTCCTGAGGATTAGTCCTTATATCCAGCCTATTATCCTCGAATGCTTCTGCCAGAATTATTGCATGGCTGTGGAGTATCCCGGCATTGTCTTTAACCTTTTCTATGGCTGATAAGCTTAAATCTATGGCTTTCCTTATATCACCGAACTCCTGTTCAAACATTGACTCCAAATAATCAAATGTTGGATGTTCATAGAATACCGACCTGTATTTTGTTAGAAGCTCGCTGTATTTTCTATACTCCTTATATCTCCTGTAATAGATGCATAAGCAGTAAAACGCCGAATACAGAATATCTTTGCTATATTTTTTATCTTGTAATATTTCGTTTGCCTTCTCATCAATACTTTTATCCTTTTTAATTATTTCGCCGATATAAAGCTCATACTCTCTTTTCGTTTCATCCGGAAGCAGTGCAAAGAAATCATGCAATTTAATAATGTTATTAAGATAATCCTCTATATGCTCTTCAAAAGATTTTTCTTTAGTATCTGCTGTCACTTACTCCTCCCCCTCTGCAACGATTAATCTAAGATAATTATATGTATTGCAATTATTATAGCACTTATATAAGTCACCCCACAATAAATGATAATGAATCATACACCTGTTTTATCCTTTGCCCTTCCCGCTTCTACAAGATCTTTGCTGCCAATCAGGAAAAAGCCCTGGACAAACATCACAAAACCCGTGCCAATAAGCATCCACTCAATTTTTACTGCATCGGCAATGGGTCCGAACACCAGCATCCCCAGAGGCATCATTGAGCTTGCAATCATATTCAATACTCCGAATACCCTTCCGAGGAAATCCGCTTCTACCTTTTCCTGAAGCAGTACCGTTGATGGAGTGTTAAAAAGGGGTATGGTAGTCCCAACTATGCCCATTATGGATAGATAAATCCAGAATAACGGTACAACTCCAAGGGCAAGAGTACAGATACCTGTTACAAAGCTTGCAAGAGCCATGGTATAAATCCTGTTGCTGAATCCTCCCCAGGACGCAATAACAACTCCCCCCAGTATCATACCGATAGAAAAGGCTACTTCTACGGCAGTCAATCGCCATACATCGCTTCCGAAGCTCCTGGTAACCTGAAGGGGAGTCAAAAATGCTATGGGAGCCAGCATGAAAAAGAAGACGGCACAGAATATGAAATACTTCTTCACATAACTGTGATTCCAAATGTATACAATGCCCTCATGCAAGTCCTTGAAATAGCTTGATTCCTGCGTCTTCTGCGCCTTGGTATGAGCCGGCACCTTCAGGAACAGGAGCAGAGTAAGCACGGCCGCGGCAGCTGTAAATACATCAATTAGGAAAATTGCCTCCAGGGTGGACATAGTAAGAAGCACCCCGCCGATCATCGGAGAGACGAGGGTTATAACAGCCTGAATGCTTCCGTTGGCTCCATTTACCTTTGTCAGCTTGTCTTCGGGTACTATTTGGGGAATGAATGCACCTACAGCCGGATTCTGTACACCGGTACCTACTGCCCTGAAAGCAGACATTACAAAAAGCAGTACTATGGATTGATATCCCAGCATGAACAATAGGGCCATAAGCAGCGTTGTTACCGCAATAAACAAATCGGCCAGAATGATGATTGTCTTTCTGTTATATCGGTCCGCCCAAACCCCTGCAAAGGGTGAAAGAAAAAATGTGGGCAGGAAGCCGCAAATAATGAAAATGGTCATCATAACACCGGACTTGGTATTAAGCGTAATATGCCACATTATTGCGTATTGAACCAGTGAAGAGCCCAGAAGCGATATGGTCTGGCTTGCTATAAACAGTACAATGTCTTTCTTCCATTTGTTTTTCATATTAGTTCTCCTCCGGAATTGCCAATCACTATTCAGCAATGCTCTTCATTTTTTTGCCCCAACTGGCCAGTGCCTTAAGAGCGGGAATAAGCTCTTTCCCATTATCGGTAAGTGAATACTCAACTCTCGGAGGTATTTCCATATACTGCTGCCTGTTGATAATACCGTTCAATTCAAGTTCCTTTAATGATTGAGTCAGCATCATATTGGTAATTCCGTCAATACTCCTTTTTAATTCATTATACCGCATAGTCCCATTTTTACTTAGTGCCCAGATGATAGGCAGCCTCCATTTTCCTCCGATATAGTTCAAAGCAAATGTCAAGGGGCAGTTGTCAAAATTGCTTTTATATAACGATTGGTCATTCATAGTATCACTCCCTTACTCAGTTTTTCCTTCCCTGGGCAGAAAATACTGCATACTTGTTATAGTAATAGTAGCTGATATAATGATATCAAAGCTTACAGCTCAATAAAACATATTTTTTAGGAGGAAAGTTAATATGAGTATCCATTATGAAGTCGTTTCTGAAGATAATATTATCTGCATCAAGGGTTTATGCAACGATTTAATGACTTATCAAAAATCCAAAGCATATATACATCCTGAGTGGTTTGACAACATGTCCTATGAAACCAGAGTGATTCCGTCTGTCAAAAGTGCCAAAGCCAACTATATAGTTGCGGCAAAGGATGAGGATAAAATAATAGGTTATGCGTATAGCAATATTTCTTCGAAATATACATATTCAGGCGGATTCGCAACTCTTAAGCCTGTAGATTTCTTTGATTTTAATTCTGTTAAAACCGATGATGTCGGCTGCCTTTCTCAGTTTTTTATAAAGGAAGATTATCGTAATACCGGCATAGGAAGTGCTTTATTTGAGAAGTCGATGAATTGGTTAAGCACCTTTAAGCCAATAAGTGATTTATTTATCTTTGTGTCAAACGGAAACGACAATGCGCTGAATTTCTATGTACATAAAGGTTTTAAGGTAAGCCATCAAATACTTGACGGGTTTATAACAGTGTTAAGGAATAATTAACCATTGCAAAATATTTATGCATTAGTATTGAAATATTATGCATCATTTGTTATGATATGCATTATATATAATACTAAGGCAGGTGTTTGTGTTGATTATTCGCAAGGCGATATTGCCCTATGTTGAAGAAATGTATGAATTGGTGAATTATTATGCAGAAAAAGGCCTGATGCTTCCCCGCTCCCGCAGTGCCTTATGTGAAAACATCCGTGATTTTGTCGTTATTGAAATAGACGGTCAAATCGCAGGGATTGGAGCACTTCATGTGTTTTGGAACGACCTGGCGGAGCTGCGGACCCTGGCAGTCAGGAGCGGTATGGAAAGACAGGGAATAGGCAGACAGATAGTTGAGTTTATATTAAAAGAAGCAAAGGAACTGGGGCTTCAAAAGGTATTTACACTGACTTATCAGCCCGGATTTTTTGAAAAACTGGGCTTTAAGGTTATAGATAAGGAAACTATGCCTCAGAAGGTCTGGACAGACTGCATCAATTGCCCCAAGTTTCCTAACTGCAATGAAATCTGCCTGGAAATAAATATTTCATAACCCCAAACCGATACGGAAATAGGAAGAGAGGTCTTGTCCCAATACGGACGGCACCTTTCTTTCTCTTTTTTCATTTCAAATAACATTTTTCGTACTTATTATGAGCATATTCAGCCTATCCTTACAGTCAGCCAGCTAATAAAATATGAATTGACGCCACAGTATACATTGGCTATGGTAAACAAGGCAGCGGCTTATTAACCTGGAAATATGCCGTAGTGCATGAATAGCAAAACAAAAAAATTATTATGGGAGGTAAGATCAGTGAAGAGGAAACTTATGGCTTTTTTATTCACCGTGGTGATGATGGTTACCATGATGGGGAATTTATCGGCATTTGCGGCCAATCTGCCGACCGGCGGCAACCTTGATCAAGCCCCGCAAAACCTGATGGTGGAGCTTAAGGAATGGGAAGATGGAAGACCATATTTTGCGCTTAAGTGGACTAACCCTCAAAGCATATGGGAACTGGGACGATATGGTGTTGAACATGGAGAGTGGGGTGCGGAGTATCAGATTGATATGAAGATTGGTGATGGACAATGGCGTTATGACATGGGCGAGAGTCTTTTCGGGAATGCACTTGATTTTGATGAAGAATTCGATAAACCCGGAAATTATATAACGGATGATGTTACATGCGATCCCATGGACTTGGGCGTGGCTGGTAATGTCGATATCAAGGCAAATGTCTATCATTTGCGGGTGAGATACGCCTATGCAGCTAATCAGGGCAGCGATGAAGATTATTATATATACAGCCCCTTTTCCAATGTTGTTTCTATCGGTACAAAAGCGTTCTATAAGAATGCAAGCGGTTGGGCAAAGACGGAGCTCCAAAAAGCTTATGATTTGGGGCTTATTCCCGACATATTGAAGGGAGCCGATATGACCAAGCCGATAACCCGCGAGGAATTTGCCGAGCTTGGGGTATTGCTGTATGAAAAGGTTACGGGTAAAAAAAGCGATCCGGTTTCTCCGAATCCTTTTACGGATACTGCAAATCCACAGGTACTGAAGGCATATAATCTTGGTATAACCTCCGGGACCTCCCAGACCACCTTTTCACCGAAAGTGCTGATTAACCGGGAGCAATGCGCAACCATGCTGTTCAGGGCGATTAAGGCTATTCATCCCCAAGGGGATTACAGCATTGCAGGCGTCAAGGATTTTCCCGACCAGAAACACATTTCGTCATGGGCAGTTGAATCAACAAAATATATGAACAAAATCGGCGTTATTACCGGTGACGCCCAGGGCAATTTTATGCCAAAGGCAGCCACGCCGGCCCAGGAGGCAGCCGGATACGGCATGGCAACCAGGGAACAGGCAATAGCTTTATCGGTCAGAACCCATGATAAAGCGCCGGAAATTAAAGCATCCGGAACAGCAGAAGCCAAGGCAAGCAGCGGCCCCATACCCGCCTCAAACCTCGATTCACTTATCAGCAAAGCAACGGGCATCGACACGGGTTACTTTGAAGCTATATCAGAAGTATCAGGATATATCTCTGAGACAAAGTATTGGAAGAAAGGCAGTATGGCCAAATCAGTTCTAACTGAAAAGTTTGGTGATAACAGAACGAAAATAGACATCTTCGACATGTCGAAAGGGATATCCTACAGCTATTTTGAAGGATCATCCGAAGCGGTCAAGGGAGTATATGAAGTCAGGGAGCCAAGTGAATACATGAACCCCTTTAACATTACCGGGCCTTTTATCCTTGGTACCGCGGAGAAATCCGCCGCTGCAAAAATTATCGGCAATGAAACGGTTGACGGCATCAGCTGTTCCGTGATCGCTATAACCGCAGACGACGAGACTTACGCAAAGATATGGGTCAGCGAGGACGGCCTGAAGCGGCAAAGCGAAACACCTTACTTCGGTTTCCCGATGAAAACCTTGTATAAAAATTATAAAATCGGCGGCTCCATCAGCGACAGTGAATTTGAGCTCCCGCCGGGAATGACAGTTGATGAGGATGTCAGCATAACCATTACTGAATGATTCTGGTAAACATATATGAAAAGGCGGCCAATGGCCGCCTTTTTTAATTAATAACCCTTCTGGCAGTATAATAACATCTCTCATAATATCCCGACATAATTGTTGTAAACTTTACCACATCTCCCGTTTGAGGGGAGTGCACCATTTTACCGTCTCCTACGTATATTCCGACGTGGTTTATATTCTTGCCGTCTCTTGCGAAAAGCACCAAATCACCATACTGCAGCTCTTCCTTTGATACATAGGTGCCAGCTCCCGCCTGATCCCGTGCTGTTCTCGGCAGTGATATGCCAAGCTTGCCGTATATGGAATACACCAATCCGGAGCAGTCATAGCCGTCAGGCCCTGTTCCTCCCCACTTGTATGGCTTGCCCAACTCCTGGGAAATAAGTTTTGCCAATTCTAATTTTAAATCGTTTTCCCGTCTGCTTGTCCCATCTCGCGACGCAATTAAATTATCCTTAGTTGCAGAAACTTTATCATGCATTCTATTTGCAAGAACTATTGCCTGTTCCCTGGTTGTATTTCCCTTGGGGCTGAATCGGTTGTCTCCGACTCCGTTTACAATCTCCATTACATATAAATAACCTACTGCCTCCCGTGCCCATGATGAAATCATATCATAGTCAGCAAATATATGTTCATACTTTTTTGAATAGTCATATCCGGGTTTTGCTGCCTGCAGTGTACGATACATCATCACACTTATTTCCTGCCGGGTTATCGCATTGTCGGGAGCAAACCTGCCGTCTCCAATGCCCTTTACTATTCCCAGACTATTTGCTATCCTGACTTCCGTGCTTTGCGTATCGGTAAAAGGATTCTCTCCCTGCAATTCAGCCTTTTTTCCGCTTAAGGCTTCATACAGGTTCACAGCAATCTCACTGAACTCTTCTCTGGTGATATTGCTTCTGTATTCTCCCTGCAGCCTTTCCGGAAGAAGATTGATTTCTTTTGCTTTTTCAATTTCCGCTTTCGCCCAGTTACTTGGCTGCGACGGATCCGAATCAGCATATGTAATGTTTGCAGTCACTGCAACCACCATAATTATTAATACAAAAATAAAGCCAATTTTACTGCATTTCTTTCTCATCCTCTACTTCATCCTCTCTTATGAAGCTTGTCCATGAAAAATATCAAAAACGACAGCTCACATTTTGTTATTTACATGATATCACAAAAACCCATTGAATGGGCCGGCTTTATTATTCCATTTCAGTTATAATTTGTATTTTGCTACCTCAGCATTTTCAGATTACCGGTAAGCTTGTTAATTTTTTTCTTGGGGCCATATATACATATACCCAAATATTCAATTTCATCCTTGCGTGCAGCTGCCAGCTTTATCTCATAATCATCATAGTTCAGGGATTTTTGGGCAATTTCACTGAACCCGATCACAAGAATCTCCGGATCATTCTTTTCCAGGAGTTCATCATATCGTATCCTTAGTTCTTCTTTGGTTAAGGTAAGTATTGGAATCGGAATATTTGTAATGCCCTGATGCAGTCTTTCATCCTTATCAAATAATCCCTTTCCTATTAATCCGTCCACCGCACTTGCCAAACTGATCCCCAGTGCTGCTGTTGCATTGGCAATTATCCCCGCAGGCAGGTTTTCATCAATAATCATTACACACTTCATAAAAAATCTCCTTTACAAAAGTCTCTGGTGAAAATTATAAAAGAGATTTCTGTATACTTATTGTAAGATATTGACCTCTAAGGATGCAGGTTTTTGTAATAATTAAGCGGTGTTATTCCATAAGCTTTTTTGAATTCTTTTGTAAAATGAGCCTGGTCATAAAAGCCGGATCTCAGTGCAACATCTGCAATATCATTGCTGCTCTTCAGCAGGCCTTTGCCATAATTGACCCTCATTTGCAGCTGGTAGGCATTGGGGGTGGTATTGAATTTTTTCCTAAAATTTCGAATAAGAATGAATTTATTGATGCCGAAGGTTTTCTCAATATCTATAAGGGAAAGGGTTTTAAGAAAGTTTTCCTCAATATATGCCTTGATTTCCATCAGCTTTTTGCTGCTTTCGAACTTGATGGCCACATCCTCCAGGTTTAATAACTGGATAAGCGTACTTATCAATTCAACTTCCTTATCAAATCCGCATGTGTCACTCTTCAGAACCTCTGCCAGGCATTTAATCTGATCGAACTCGGAGGCACCCAGTTTTTTAATGCCTATAGCTTTATTCCCGCCCAAATGATTGAACATTTCTTCGCAAAACTCATTCCGGATATAGATCATTGTAAATCTCCATCTGTTGATATCTACGGGCTGGCACTTATGGCTTACATATGGATATATGATGATTGCTTCTCCTGCTTCCATACGATAATCCTTTCCGTTAACATTCAGGATGGATGCGCCTTCTTCTATGTAGCCGACGGATAATTCCTCGTGAAGATGATCCTTGTATGAGTGTACATCGTTGGAACAGGTTTTTATCTCAACCATATTGAAATCATCTGATCTGTAGTATACGACTCCGTTCATAACAGCCCTCCTGAACATCCGCTCTGTCACTGCTCTTCATAACAAATAACAGGTGTTCCCTCTTCTATATTTTCATAAATTCTTTTGGCTAAATATAACGGAACATTTACGCATCCATGGGTTCCGTTCCTTTTATAGATATTTCCTCCGAAAGAATATCTCCAGTCAGCATCATGTATTCCTATATTCCCGTTAAAAGGCATCCAATAGGTTACGTCAGCTTCATAACCCGGCCCTCTTATAGTAGTATCAGTTTCTTTGTAATTCAGCATATAGACACCAAGGCTGGTGGCATTTCCCCTGTTGGGATTGCCTGATACTATGTGGCCTTGTGCTATAAGCTTGCCCCCTTTATAATACCACAAATACTGTCTTGTAATATTTATTTCCACATAGGTATCCCCTATATCATTTTCGTCCCGGGATAAAGCTTCTTGAATGTATATGGGTTCTTTTTCAAGCACATCGCCGCGTTTTATATTTTCTGTCAGTGCCTGGGTTTCGGCGGTAATATCCGTTTTCCATCCGTAAAAACCGCCTTTTACTTCTACTGTCTTATTCACGGACGTTTTAAACATTCTTGCTGCACCGGCTGTATCATACTTTTTGCTCAATCCTTTTACATAGCGCCTGACAGCATTTTCATCTATTACTATCTCCAGGTCTTCATCAACACTAAGCCATTTATTTATAGTGTTTTGATCCAACATTTCCTTCTTGTTTCTAAGTATATAAGTGATTTTTGCCGATACATACTTGTTCAGCAGGCTCAGAGTTTGCGAAGTCTTAGCAGAGCTTAAGGTGTACTTGGGATTTATGTAGCATAGGCCTTTATCCAAATCCAATTCTCGTTGTCCTCTTAATATGCTCGATTTTATCACTTCATATAATCTGCCTTTATGAAGCTTATTCCCATATATCTCCTTTACTGTTTCATAGCAGCCGTTTGCATATCTGAAGCTCACATTTTGAGGCTCTATGATATCTTTATTCAAGCAGTCCAAATTATCTATTCTGCCTTCCAGATATTCTCTGTTATAAACATATAAATCATTAACATAGAATTTTTGTTCCTTAAATAATGAAATCGGCCATTTGAATGAACTTTGCATTTTATGAATCTTAGAAATACTGTTATTTTTATTGAATTTCATTCCAATATCTTGTCCTGCTATTTCTTCTGTTTTTCCATTCCTTTCAATCAGCTGCAGCTTATAATCCTTAACATATCTAATAATAACATCGTCTGCTTCATTATAGGCTTTTAATGAAACGTTTGCTCCGTTTATTACAGTATTAAAAAAGAAATGATTCATAAAGTATAATGAAACAGTCAAATACATCAGTAGTATGGAAGCTGTTACAATTCTGGCATTTTCAACAAACCTGCTGTTATGCAGCTTTTTTGTATCAATACTCTTCATATCGGTAAAAATCCTTCACCTGAAATAAAAATATTCAGCCATAATGACTAATTAATTTTATGTTTGTATTTTTGATTTTAAGACTATATAAAAGCACAACAGTTTTCATACCTGGTTCCATACAGCTGCAGTTGCCATTACATATAAAGTGGTATAAAATAAAGTGTGACTAAAATGCAGGGAGCTGTACAAAATGATAGATTTACATATTCATACCACTTCTTCTGATGGTTCGGAAGAACCGGAAGAAGTAATTGCAAAAGCACAATCGGCCGGCTTGAAATACATATCAATTACAGACCATGACTCGATAGGTGCTTATAAGAAGCTTGAGAAAATAAAGGTAAGTGACTGCTTTACCGGCAGTATTATCACCGGCTGTGAATTTACTGCCGTACATGACGGAAAGCCTGTTGAAATACTGGGATATGGTATAGATCTTGAATCCATAGCAAAAACCGGAATTATATCGGATGAAAAGTTCCTGGAAAGAGAAAATGAATACCTTAATAAGCTGAAAGATGTATGTAAAAGCTTAGGTATTAAATTCAGCAGGAACCTATCCATCCGGGAAGGCAAGTATTTTGCAACACAAGTGATGCATTCCGATATAAAATGTTATCCCGAAAATGAAAAATACTTTTCAAAGGAAGTATGGGAAAAAATCAACGCATTCTACAGAACGTGCGTTACTAATCCTGACAGTCCGTTTTTCCTGGATCAAATGAAGAATTATCCTACCGTACAGAAAGCTGCTGATTTGATAAAAAAAGCAGGGGGGAAAGCATTCCTTGCCCATATTTATGGGTATATAGTAGATGACTATGAAAATTTTCTCGATTCAATAATATCCTTAAATGTACTGGACGGAATAGAATGTTATCATTCACTTCATTCAATGGATAAGACAAATTACCTTCTTGATTATTGCAGCAGGCACAAGCTTTATGCATCAGGGGGGAGCGACTATCACGGAAAAATTAAACCTGACGTTAAAATTGGGGAAAGCATCAGCGGGGTAAAGATACCCTATGAAATATTAGAGCCGTGGCTCCCGCCCTGTCTCCATGTCATCTTTCTGCCTATATTTTAAACTTGGCTATCATCTGATTAAGCTTGGCCGAAATTTCTTTTGCATTTGCAATATTCTTAATAACTTCACCGGCATTTTCCACAACGTTGGATGTCTGCTGTGCTATGTTGCTTGTTCCCTCAGCACCTTCATTTGTCGCTGCAGATACTTCATCAAGCGCTTTAACAGTGCTTTGAATTGAGGTCAGCAGCATTTCTGCCGTAACGCTCAAATTTTCTACCAGCCCGTTTACAAATTCAGCATCCTTTTTATATTGTTTTGTTGCTTGAAGCATCATTCCGTAGTCCTTTACAACATCGTTATTCATAAAATCCAGCAAGCTTTTGGAGCTGGATGATAAATCATTAACTGAACTCAATACAGTCTGTGTAATACTTTGAATCTCTGTAACCGTATTCTTGGAGTTTTCTGCAAGCTTTCTTATTTCATCAGCTACAACTGCAAAGCCTTTCCCCGCTTCTCCGGCTCTTGCAGCTTCGATTGCAGCATTTAAGGCGAGAAGGTTTGTCTGTGAAGTTATTTCCAGAATAGAATCAGCTAATATGCTAATCTGTTCTGCAGCCTTTGATCTTTCCAATGCTTCTTCCAGGCTTAACTTTACTTCTTCAAATATTCTGTAAGCACTTTCTTGGGAAGCAGTAAAGCTTTTATTCAATTCATTGGCAGTCTTGCTGATCTTTTCCGCTTCCGATGATCCTTCTTTGGCTTTTTCAGCAATATTCTCCGAGGCCCTTTCTATTTCATTGGAGGCTGCATTCATTTCCTGAACTGATGCGGCGGTTTCCTCCATTCCTGCTGACAGCTCTTCTGTTGTAGCAGATACACCGTCAATTTCTTCTCCCAGGCGTGACATGCTTTGATTAGTCAAGTCAACTATTTTGTTTAAGGTTGATGCGTTATTACTTACTTCTTTGATTATATTTACTAATTCTTTTCGCACCTCTGATACAGCATTGATTATTAACCCGAATTCATCTTTTTCCTTCAAGAATTTATCATATCCTGCCGAATCTCCCAAATCAAGATTAGCAGTCTTTTTTATTAGCTCCAGAGTTTTTTTGGTTCTTTTACTTATGCCGGTTATGATAATAATTCCAAGCAGCAGCGAAAGTATAACGGCCGAAGCTGTTATTACGATAACATACATTATTGTTTGTGAGACAGTTTTATTGCTCTGAGCAACAATTTCAGTCCCATATACCTCTAATATCTCTTCTATCTGGTTCATACTCTCTCTTGCCGAATTAAAGGCACTTATGTACTGCTCCTCATCCGAAACGACATTGGTACTTGCATTAAACAATCCATGCCATCTATTATAGTCCTTATTAAAAGCCTCAATAAGCTCAAAGACTGTTTTATTTGAAACCTGGTGCCTGAATTTTTCATATGCACTCTGTTCCCTGCGAAGAATTCCATACGCTTCATGTACACGGTCAACAACCTGCTTTGCATTCTCATTGTATGATTCTCTATATTTTTGCAGTTCCTCCTGATTTGTTGATTTCTGCATGTTCATCTGGTCTGCAAGGGCTTGATAGAAGTCCCTGTCGGCATTTAACATTAAAGCCGTGCTTTGGTTGATCTCATTATACAGTTTTTTGACCAATGCTTCTGAAACACTCCCGATATTAGTAACCGAAATATAAGTAGTAATTACAATAGCAATAATAGGTATTGTGAGTAATAGAGACATCTTATTACTTAATTTTATGTTGTTGAACTTTGCCATATCTGTTACACCTTCTTTCGTTTCTAATTCTTTCTTATTATTCGACACATTTTTTACCATTCCTTCAACTTTTCAGGAAAATTGGAATTATAGGTGCAACTTACAGGTGCCGACTTTAATCATTACCTCATGTCCTTGCAATCAATTCCTTTGTCTTTACAGACACTTATAATGTCTTCTATCAGCTTATCATGATCCGCTATATGACTTAGTTTATATGATTTGGAATTCTTTTCCCCGGATCCTTCCGTATATCTGAACTCTACCCCATAAAAAAAATCCTTATATCTCGATTTCTTGTTCTCCACTTCTCCAATCATAATAATATCCACCTTCTGCCACTCCATAACATCATTGGTTATATTAAATATTCCTATGGAGTTTATATGCTGCTGATTGATTATTATCTTATGATTCATCAAGGTAGTCCGGTTGAATAATACTACGAGAAACGCCAATATAACATTAATACACAAAAACAAAACCAGACCGGTGTCAAACCCCCGCCTGCTTCCTTTCATGTTAATTAAAAAGAATATAAGCATTAAATAGCCTGCAGTAAATCCTATTGATTCATAAATACTGTCCCTTACCGCTTTCTTATCTGCATAGTATTCTCTTCCGGTATCCAATATCATCTCTCCCTATCTTAAATACTCTCTATTCCATTATATTAAATTCTTCAATAAAAAACACGTGTATCACAGAAACAATAAGGACCGGGCTTGAATTGATTCAAACCTGGCCCCCGCACTTGCGAATACATTCTTCTCAATTCTATTATACCATATATTTTTTATCGGCATCAGTCTTATAATTTATATTTTTTGTGTGTATTATATAGGTTGAGTCATTCTGCATGCATAAAACAGAAGGGGGAATACGATATTGGAAAACAATCAGTTTGAATGGGACTTTGAGATTAAACATTTGGAACAAACCATATCTGCTGTACAAGAACAATTATCTTCTCTCAGACTGAGCAGTCAGGAAAAGAAAGCGGCTATCATTTCTTCGAAGAAGGAGATGCGCGAAAACACTGTTCATTCCATATCAAACCTCTGGTCTTTGGAAAACTTCTATGATCTTGTAGAGTTAAACCAATACGCAAACCCGCTGTCAGACAGGATTTCCGAATATGAAACGGAAGCAAACAGGATATTGGTATTGGAGAGAATGATTAATTCACCGTACTTTGCCCGTATTGATTTTAAATTTGACGGCGAAGCTGCCTTTGAAAAAGTATATATCGGGTTGTCTTCCCTTATGGATGACAAGTCTCATGAAATGCATGTCTATGACTGGAGATCTCCTATAGCAAGCGTGTTTTACCGTTTCGGAACAGGCAAAGCATTCTATGAGGCTCCTGCCGGAAAGATAACAGGAGAGGTTAATTTAAAAAGGCAATATGAAATCAAAAAGGGGAGACTGGAATATTTTTTTGATGCGGATATCCAGATTATTGATGAATTTTTAAGAAAACTGCTGTCCCAAAATGCTTCCTCTAAAATGAAAACCATAGTGGAAACAATACAAAAAGACCAGGATGTCATTATACGGGATATGGAAGCGGATTTGATGATGGTGCAGGGGGCTGCGGGAAGCGGCAAAACCTCCGTAGCGCTGCATAGAGCTGCTTACCTTATGTATCAGGGGCTTGCAGCCAGGCTGGCCTCCAATAATATAATGATTATCTCGCCGAACACTCTGTTTGAGCAATATATTTCGAATGTGCTGCCTGAGTTGGGTGAAAGGAATGTCAATTCAATCCTGTTCGAAGAAATACTCCAGTCGGTTTTGCAGAATGAACAAATACAAACCAGGAATCAGCTTTTAGAATTGATACTTTCATCTGATGAAAGGAATTATGGGACTTTGGCAAAAAACAGCATGGCGTTCAAGGGTTCCGTCCAATTTGTAGAAATACTGAAACGCTATATTCAGGATATGCCTAAAAGGTGGATAGAATTTCGCGATATCTATTATAACGGAAAATACATCGCAGCCCGGCAGCTTCTGAAATCTAAGGCACTGAATAAAAATTACGGCTCCCGCCTAGGCCTGCGGTTAAAAAAATTGGAGAAGTCAATTCTTGAAACCGTACATGAGCAGCGAAAAAACCGCATGGCAAAGCTGAGAGACTTTATAAGCAATAACATCTCTCATTCATATGAAATAGAAGAAGCGGCCCGTATGTTATCCATTAATGAAAGCACCGCTCTTATGAAGGAAATACGAAAATTCACCGTATTAAACTGCTTAGAGCTCTATAAAAAGCTGTTTCGTGATAAAAGCTATTTTTACAGCTTGGCAAAAGGAATAGAACTGCCAGGCTGCATTGAGGATATAATAGACTATACCTGTGACGGCCTTGACAAGGATTGCTTGCGGTATGATGATGCCCTTGCCCTTGCTTTTCTGCATTTAAATGTTCAAGACTACAGCAATACGGACTACGAAGATATAAAGCAGATTGTAATTGATGAGGCTCAGGATTACTACCCCATGCATTTTGAAGTATTGAACCTGCTGTTTCCTAAATCCGGATATACTGTTTTGGGAGATATAAATCAAACCATTGAAAAACAGGAAGATTTATCACTCTATAAAGAACTTGGCAGAATATTGAACAAAAAAAATTCAACTTTTGTCTCTTTGGATAAAAGCTTTCGCTGTACCAGTGAAATATTGGAATTCAGTTCGAGATTTCTTGATCAAAGCTTCAAAATCAAAAGCTTCAATCGAAAGGGAGATAAGCCGGAAATATATATGGCTAAAAATTTATCAGCTCTTGATGATATGATTGTAAGTGAAATTTTGCTCTGCCGGAAGAAGAATTATGAGTCCATAGGCTTGATCTGCAAAACTGAAAAAGATGCTGCTTCCTTATATCAGCGCCTGAAGGACAGGATTGATATCCAACAGATAAAAAGTGATGGAAAAACAGACTTAAGGGGGACAATCATCATACCTGTATATTTGTCAAAAGGACTGGAATTTGATGCGGTATTAATATGTGATGCCGATGAAGAACATTTCAGCACAGCAGATGATAAAAAACTGCTATATATCGCATGTACCAGGGCACTCCACAGACTTAACCTGTTTTACGCCGGAGAAGCCAGCCCCCTGCTGTAATTGGTATAATTTACATAAAAAATTATCCCGGCAATAATTTCATTCCTACGAATAAATATAATGAGAAATTTTATTTAAATGTAGGTGGAAGCATGAGTATCAGTGAATTCAAGAGCAAGGTTAATCTTATTATTACTTTTGTTAACAAAGTGAATGCTGCGGCTGTCCCGCATGACATTAAAAAGCTTCTGGTGAAGGCTTATGCAAGTACTCTAAGCATCAATCTTTCTGACAGGATGGCAGAAAGCATTATTGATGCCGCAAAATCTTATCAATTGCTTTTCCTTTTGCCAGCTCATCGATCAGCTTATCCAAATAGCGAATTTCCCGCATAATCGGTTCTTGGATGTCTTCAACTCGGACACCGCAGACCACACCTTTAATCAAAGCCCTCGAAGGATTCAACCGGGGAGCTTCCGCGAAGAAGGTCTCAAAGTCTGTCTGTTTCTCCAGTTGTGCTTCCAGCTCTTCCTGGCTATATCCTGTCAACCAGCGGATGATTTCATCAACTTCCGCTTTCGTACGCCCTTTTTTCTCCGCCTTCGCAACATAGTAAGGATAGACCTTTGCAACACTCATTGTATAGATATGATTTTTGGTCATAATATGTCCTCGCTTATATGTTTTTCTTTATTGTATCATGAGAAATATCCGAGTTCAAACGCGGTCATTTCAACAAGAACTATTATAAAGCAAACCACTCCCCTTGCCCCCGGTGCCTGGAATAAAAATTTGCATAGATGTGATAAGTTATTTATAATATTTTCGAATTAATATATAGAAGCGCTTCAGATTTGTAAGTTAAAGAAGGTGAACGTCATAGAGTTAGATGAACAGATTGTCAGAGGGATCATAAACAAGGACAAAAATGCACTTGCAATGCTGGTTGACACATATGGCAGCCTTATCAAATCAATTGTTGGCTATCATTTATCATCCCTTAAGCTCTACCAGGAAGAGTGTATCAATGACGTTTTATTATCTATTTGGCAAAATATGAAAAGGTTCGATAAAAGTAAGAATTCCTTGAAAAATTGGATAGGTGCAATCTGTAAATATAAATGTATTGATTACAAGCGTAAATACTGCAGTGAGATTTGCTTTGTAGAACTAGACGAAAATATTCCTGATGATAAATATGAATTTGAAAGCATTCTGAACAGCGAAATTGACAGTCTGCTTGAAGGATTAAATCCAAGGGATAGAGAGCTTTTTTACAGGCATTACATACTGGGAGAAAACATAGAGCATATTGCAGCACAGATAGCAAAAGCACCCTCAATCCTATATAACAGATTATCACGAGGAAGAAAAAAGTTGAGACAAATTCTTCAAAGGAGTGGTTTTTAATGAAAAATGAGTTTGACTATTTAAACAATGTCAAGGTTGATTTCTCAGGGTATGAATTAGTAGATTTAACAGATGCGGAACGCATGAAAATGAAAAATGCTATAGCTAAGGGCAGAAATAGATTTTTAAAAAAAGCGGTGAGCATAGCTGCATGTTTAGCAATTATTGTTACACTCAATCAATCCGTATTTGCTCAAAGTATAATCAATGATATCGTTAAAAGCATTTCAACAGGCTTCAACCACTTTATCCAAGTCGATGATGCAAACTTCGGCCCAAGCATAGGGACTGAAGATGTCAACAGCTTATCTGTTAAAATTGCAAACAAACAGAAGGAAGACCCTATAGCAGCAGGCAGCAATGATGAAAAGCTAATCATCACTGCTGAAAAAGAAATAAATGATCACTTAAATTTTAAAGCCATGCTGCCTTCATACCTGCCGGGCGGTTATGCCTTTTATGGTGCGGAACTTTTCAAAACCGGCGATGGTGCAGTTTCAGGAGACTACTTAACGATTCATTACAAAAATCATGCCACCGGGAAATGGTTTGTCGTAATGGAAAGAATATTAAACAGCGATACTGCCTATACTCTGGCTACTGGCGGACCGATTGAAGAAGTAAAGGTAAATGGCTGCAAAGCTGTTCTTCAAGATAATAGAACCCTAAGTTGGGAGACCGGTAATATTTCTATAAGCATTGCAGGCAGAGAAGCTCTTGCCGGAAATGAACTGTTTAAAGTAGCTGAGTCAGTAAAATAAGGCATCAATAACAGTACCTCAGCTTACCTGTTAAGCTTCAAATATAAGCACAAAGGAGCCCATAAGTATTGGTATACAATGCTTATGGGCTGTTTTACCCTTATCTGTATTTGCCGCGATTAAGGCCGGTTAATATGCCTGCAAGGAAATTTTCCTTCTTTAGCTCCACTGCTTTATACATGCATAATTCATGACAGCACATACATTCAATACAAACCTTATAATCAATTTGTTTTGTATCCCTATTAATCGCTTTTACAGGGCAGCTCTCCACACATACATTACAATTCCTGCACTTTTTCCTGTTAACCTTTGGTGCAGTTTTAAAGAAATCAATAACCTTAATCAGTGCTTTATAGTTTCGCTTCTTACCGCTTTTATAGCGTTTTGGCAATTGAAAATTATCTAATTTGGGAATAACTTTATAATCACCATCTATTGTAATATTCTCCAACTCGCTTTCCCCTATCTTCCTCTCCTTAGCTGCACCCAGTATAGCCACCTCTCCTATTTCCACTCCCAGCATCTTAAGTGCTGCAGTATCCAATGCCAAAGGATCCGTACTCATCAGGATTTTATTTCCCGGATAAACATCTCCTGCTGTCGGCCCTTCACCCTGCATAGCAAGAACACCATCCATAATATGCAGCTGAAATTCTGCATTCTGATGAACGTCCGCCAGGATTTCACCAAAGCTCTCCGGATTGGGAGCCATTTTATGATATCTTGCTTTTCGCAGGCCGGGAATGCATCCGAATACATTTTTAACAGCCCCTGTATAAATACATGCCGAGTGTGTTTTTAATTTGGGTAAGTTTATAACAACATCCGCATCGAAAACAGGTTTTGCAAGATACATCTTTTCCTCATAAATGCTATTGGGAGATACTTCAATAACACCCTCACTGTCAAAGTTCTTAATAATAGCCCCCTCTTCCGCTGCCACTTTCTCGTAGCCTGCTGCCCTGAAGCTTTTTGCGGTAGGTGCTATGCCGGCAATGGCGCCCCCCGAACTATCTCCAATCCACACTTCACATCCCCGCTGCTTTAAAATCCTTGTCACTGCTCGGACGAATTCAGAATGAGTTACAGCAGCTGAATCAGATGATTTTGGGCCTATGAGATTTACCTTCAGTAAAACCTTATCCCCCGGGTGTACAAATAAATCCCATCCTCCCAATCTTTCTATCCCGTCGTTAATTTTTATCATCAACCCGTTTAATTCATATTCCCTGCAGTCTTGAATAACTACTTTAGCCACCTTAATTCCGCTCCTTTCTTTAGTCTTCCTCCAAAAACATTGACTGCCAAACCCAACATTACCAAAATAGCTCCAATAATCTGCCACAGGGAAAATGTCTCGTTTAAAAACAAGACAGCACTGCTCATGCCTATTATCGGAACTAATAAAGAAAATGGAGCAACTGCAGCTGCAGGATAACGGGAAAGTAATCTTCCCCATAGCCCATAGCCGCATAACGATGCAAAATATGCCAAGTAAATTATTGAGACTAATGTTACCCAGTTTAGAGAATCCCACGCTGTCTTCCATACAGCAGGCCCTTCAAAGAGTAGGGAGAGAAGTCCAAGCGGCAGGATAGCAACCGCACCTGCCCATACTACTAAAGATAACATGGAAAAGGGAGGTGTGTCTTTTGATGCACGCCGTATAACTACATTTCCCATCCCCCAGCTGGATGATGCACATAAAGTTAACCAAAACCCGGCTGCCGTCATACTGCCGCCCTGCTGCGATCCTACGACAACCATGCCTCCTGCAGCTATTATAAGGCCTGTTAAATTATTCCATTCCCATCTTTCTCCCAGAATCAGAGCCGCAAAAACTAAAGTAAAAAAGGCTTGGGACTGATGTACTAATGATGAAAGCCCCGCAGGCATACCTAATTTAATTCCCACAAAAAGAAAAGCAAACTGACCGACATTCAGGGTCAATCCCAAAGCAATGAGCTGCCGCCAGCCTACGGGCGGCTTGGGCAAAAAAAAGATAGCAGGTATACAAACAATAATAAATCGAATTGTAGCTAATAACAATGGCGGCATATCGGCCAATCCAAGCTTAATGGCAATAAAGTTCAATCCCCATAATACTGCTACAATTAATCCTATCCCTATGTCATGTTTACTCAATAGTACACCCCCCTGCGCTATAGTTTTCCGTAAATTAGACTGTCATAATACCTTCCTTCTATGAAATGGTGATCTTTTAATCGTCCTTCCAGCAGAAATCCGTTCTTTTCCAATATCCGGGCAGAACCAACATTAGCATCGACCACACGGGCATGGATCTTGTGAAGAGCAAGGATTTCAAATGCAAAGTCACTCATTAAAGCAACACTTTCTGTGCCATACCCCTTTCCCCAATGTTTGCTGTGAAAAACATAGCCGATTTCCGCATGATTGGCTTCCCGGTCAAAATTAAAAATCATCACCGTACCTATGATTTCCTGGGTTGACTTGAGAGCAACAGATGCATATAAATGTGTTCCTGCCGACTCACGCTTCAGCATGTCTTCAATGTGGCTGCGAGTTTCCTCTAATGATTTCATCAATGGCCAGCCAATAAACCGTTTGACGTTCTCATCCGAGGCATAGCTGTGTATCGCCTCGGCATCAATTGTATTCAGTGGTTTAAAGTAGATATTCCTGCCTTCTAAACTATGAAACATGCTTGTACTCATGCTATTCCCCCTCACGCCTTGAATAAGTGCCAGGAACCGTAGTTACAATTTACTTATCACATTTGTATAGATACTGCAGGCATCAATAATCTGGCTTATTTCACAGCGCTCATTTGTCATATGAGCCAGCTTGTATTCCCCGGGGCCGAAGCCTATGGTAGGAATGCCCATACTAACTGTCGCAACAGCATTTGTACTAAAGTCCCAGAAATCATATTTCCCAGGTTCAGTACCAAAAACCTCCTTGTAGGAATCAATAAATGCTTTTGTCAGTTTATGATCAAAGGGGATTTCCCATGCCAAATGAAAGGGCTCGTAAGTTATATCCATTCCGGTCCATGTTTTCCTATGCAAAGTTCCGATTTCCCAGGTGGCATTCTTTCCTTTGATAATCTTTTCAATTTCCTTCTTGATTGTTTCTTCTGTTTCACCGACAACCATACGCCGGTCCAAATAAACCTCGCACTCAGAAGGCACTGCATTGAGCGATGCACCGGTACTGGAGATTCTTGACATCACCAGTGTTCCTTTCGGAGCTGCCTTAGTCATAAGCTCCAGGTTCGTTTTTTCTACTCTGTTTATGATTTCCGCCATTTCATAAATGGCATTCACTCCTTTTTCCGGTGCCGAGCCATGAGCAGAAACTCCCTGTGTCTTTATTACAATCTGTGCTTTCCCTTTGTGGCCGGTAGTTATTATGTTTCCCGACGGTTCACAAGTTACAAAGAAATCCGGCCTGAACTGAAGTTCTTTAAACATATGCTTCAAGTTTTCCCCATCACAGTCCTCTTCAAAAATAGTGCAGGAAACATAAACCCGTTTTCCTTCCAGCAGTCCCTGGCTTTTGGCAACAGCCGCAGCATATATGGACGCCGCTGCGCCGGATTTCATATCCACCGAACCTCTTCCCCAGAGCCAGCCATCTATGATTTCGCCGCTGAACGGAGGCACCTTCCACAGCTCCGCATCCTTGACCTCCACTGTGTCCACATGGGAATCGAACATGACTGCCTTTTCACCGCTTCCAACACGGCCAACCACATTGCCGAATCCATCGATTACAACTTCATCATAGCCTAAGGCTTTCATTTTACTTGCTATAAATCTGATTATCGTTTCCTCATTCCCCGACGTACTTTTGATACGGACCAGCTCCTGAGCAAATAACTGCAGATCCTTCCTGATGTCTTTCCCCACAATCTCCAGTTTATTCATCATATTCCTCCAAAAAAAACAAATTCCGAACTGCCATTCATACCTAATTATACACGATTTGGAGGTATAAATGCCAGGCACCGAACAAAAGAACTTAAATCCTGAAGTAATCAATATATGTTCTAACGTTCGATGCCTGGTGTCAAATTAAAGATACTTTTGCAAGTCTGGAGAAGTCTCCGATTTTAAACATATTACCACCTACAATCATCTATAATCCGGATTATGATATAATAATAGACCCTCACACAGTGTAAGAGTCAATACAAAATTTAAAATATTATTGCCGAAAAACACTTAAGAACTTCCGGTTTCTATATTATGTGTCAAAGTACGTTACCTGCCGCCGCAGACTTTATTTATAAATATCATAATATTCATCGCCCCAATACTTCTTTATAAACTCATCCCTGCCGGAAATCCTTCTATCTTCCTTATACTCCTTTGGGCTTTTTTTATAAAAATCCTGGTGGTATTCTTCCGCTTCATAAAACACAGCAGCCGGAATTATTGGAGTGACAATAGGGCCTGGGAACCGTCCGGACTCATCCATGGCTTTCCTTGATGCTTCAGCTATTTGCCTCTGCTCTTCACTTGTATAGAAAATAGCTGTTCTATAGGATTCGCCCCTATCCTGGAACTGCCCCCCGTCGTCTGTAGGGTCAACCTGTCTCCAATAGGCCTGAAGAAGCTTATCATAACTAATTATCTCAGGATCATAAATAATCTTGATAACTTCATAGTGTCCCGAGGTTTGTGATTTCACATCCTTATATGTCGGGTTTTCCTTGTGTCCTCCCGAGTATCCCGACTTTACTTCAATGACTCCCTCTAAGACATCAAAGGGAGAAACCATGCACCAGAAACACCCGCCTGCAAATATGGCAGTTTCAAGTTTCTTGCCAGTGCCTGTACAATTCATAATAACACCCCTCGTTTTTTATTTTTCAAGCTTGGCTCTCATGTATGCGCACATCTCCTGTAAAGCGTCTTTCGCTTCCGGTACAACGGTATCCTGCATATGAAATATATGCCACATCTTCTGCCATGTCTTTAACCTTACATCCACGCCTGCCTGCCTTGCCGCTTCTTCAAATCTGACAGCATCGCTGACGAAAACATCATATTCCCCCCCATGAATCAGAATTGGCGGCAGTCCCGCCGCATCACCATACAATGGAGAAATGTCAGGGGAGAGGGGATTATTCGTTCCGACATATACCTTAGCTACTCCTAACGGGTCTTTCAGCCGGAACGGATCAAATTTCGCTTTCGTCAGGAAGGATTCTCCTTTACCCGCAAAGTCAAGGGCCGGAGTAATCAGGCTGATAGATGAGGGCATCTCGACACCGCTTTCCTTCAGCGCCAACAAAGCCGAGAGCAGTAATCCGCAGCCGGATGAGTCCCCTGCTACTATTATACTACTTGCTGAGTACCCTTCATGCAGCATCCCCTTATAAACTGCCATCGCATCTTCCAACGCAGCAGGGAAAGGGTTTTCCGGAGCAAGGCGGTAATCCGGCATGAACACTTTTACTTCGCTTTCTTTTGCCATCCGCGCCGCAAATTCGCGGTTAGGATTATAGATACCAAGGCAAAAACCTCCGCCATGGAAGTATAGTATTGCTTTTTTATTTAAGCTTTCGGCGGGTATCAATACCTTACAGTTCACTCCGTTTATTGATACAAACTCTTCTGATACCCCGGAAGGTATTCCTTGCGGCTTAACCTTATTCAAATTCTCCCTTATCTCCGCTAGGGGCTTATTCCATAGATTTGCCCTCCTTAACAGAAATCTGATGCATGCACTTTGTACACTTGCCATAAAAACACATCCTCAAATAATAAGATTGGGGTTTTCCCACCCTCAGTTTTATTATATGAGCTGGTTTATTCGCTTTCATGACATTTCTTGCTGATTATACCGGTCTTTTGACAGGGATCAGAATTTGAACCAAATCATTTCGCGGATAGCTGTTTTCATAGATATTCAGCATACCTACACCATTTGGATTAAGCTCCGCCTCTTTTACCATTATCCATCTGTAAAGGTCATCGATGAACGCTTCCCGTATGTTAAACATATCTCCTTGATAATTAAAACTCACATACCAGCCGTGAGGTACGATACGTTCCAGCAGATATGATGTTTTCGATACATCAGCCGGCTTCCTTCCGCAAAAAACAGTGTATTCGCCGTTATCTTCCCCATTACAGCTTACAACTGTATAAAATGTATCTTGAATAAGATTTGTGTCTTCTGACGAGTCCATAATAAATCCTTCTGTCTTTGCTCTCAGGTTCTTTTCAAAATCACTGGCATATATATTTGTTGATACCAGAATGCCTTTCAATCTCAGATCCTCAAGCAGGACTGTATTTCCTTTTAATGCGAGCACCCCCCGGTAGTTTACGATATCCCTTTCAACAATATTTACCTTCTGAATACCCTTAAGCGGCGGCCGGTCATCACGAAAACAAGCAGGCGAAAGCCCGAACTGTTTCTTGAATGCACGGCTGAAAACCTCGGGATACTCAAATCCTAAATCCATTGCAATATCAATAATGGGCTGCGTCGTTGAATTAAGCTGTTCCATGGCCTTGGTAAGCTTTCTGCCGAGGATGTATTGTTTAAGTGTTATTCCCGTTACGGTCTTGAACATTCTATTAAAGTGGAAGTCCGATATATTAAACTTACTGGATAGTTCTGCTAGTGTAAGCCTTTCGCTGATGCTGTCCTCTATATATTCAACCGTTTTATTGATGACACTTACATAGTAGTTCAAATATACCTCACCGCCCTCTGAAATCAAAAAATCTATATTTAATAAATTTAGATGCCTGCCTTTACTTATGATAGGGCTCCCCCTTGATAATTTTAAATCCCCTGTATACCTGCTCCAGCAGCATCACCCGCATAAGCTGGTGGGGGAAGGTCATTGGGGAGAAGGAGAGCTTGAAGTCCGCCCTCTTCATCACTTCTTCACTGAGGCCCAGAGAGCCGCCAATTACGAAGGCTATATTGCTCCTGCCCTTTATGCCCAGGCCGTTGATGAAGTCGGCCAGTCCCTCTGAGGACAGCTGCCTGCCCTGTATGACAAGGGCAATTACATATGTATCCTCCTTTATGTGCCTGAGTATGCCTTGTCCCTCTTTTTGCATGACTGTCAGCTCCTGGGCAGGGCTCAGGTTCTCGGGAGCTTTTTCGTCCGGCACTTCTATGATTTCCAGCTTGCAGTATTTTGAAAGCCGTGTTGAGTATTCCTCCACGGCTTCCTTTAAATATCTTTCTTTGAGTTTTCCGACTGTTATGATCGATATGTTCATTATCTGTATTCCTCCGGCATTTCCGCCAGTTCCATATCTACAGTATTTTCGGCATTGTTCCTCAAGTACCTTACGCTGATGGTATCACCGGGATTCAAGCTGTACAGCAGACTCTTGAATTTTATAAGAGTGTTCACTTCTGTGCCGTTAATATGGGTTATGACATCTCCTGCTTTCAATCCGGCCGATGCTGCAGGAGTACCCTTCATAACATTATATAAGTATAATCCCTTTTGTATTTCTATATTTGTTGCATAATAGCCGAGCATTTCGCTGTCCAAGGGAGTGATGCCCATATAAGTCGGTATAAACTTTCCTGTCTCTATAAGCTTCCTGGTTATGGGCTTTGTAATATTTATCGGAATGGCAAAACCCAGGCCCTCTGCAGATGCCTTTACCGTATTTATGCCTATTACCTGTCCCCTGCCGTTAATCAAGGGCCCGCCGCTGTTCCCGGGATTGATGGCGGCATCTGTCTGTATCAGGTCCTCCATAACAGAGCCCTGTTCCACCATAATGCTCCTGTTGAGCCCGGACACTATACCCTGGGTAACTGTCCTTTCAAAACGCATACCCAGAGGATTTCCAATTGCTATGCTGATTTCCCCTACAATAAGGCTGTCAGAGTCCCCAAGCTCTGCTGCAGGCAAACCGGTTGCCTCAACCTTCACCACCGCCAGGTCCAATAGGCTGTCCTGCCAAAGCACCGTTCCGTCCAGCTCTTTTCCGTCCTTAAAAAACACTGTCAGTTCCTCAGGATGATCACCCACCACATGGGCATTCGTAAGTATGTATCCCTTGGGGTCAATTATTACACCCGACCCCACTCCTTCATAAGACTTCTTGCCGAAAAACAAGTCCCTCTCTACTGTTACCGTACTTATCCTGACTACTGCGGGGGTTACCTTCTGAGCCACTGCTGCAGCTACATTCATCTCAGCGGATGGTTGTATCACCAGCTGCTGTCCTGAAGGTGCAGTTCCCTCCTGCTGCACAGACAGCATTCTGTCATACAAATATGACGGCACTATTGCAGCAACAATGAGCCCTCCTATTACGGCGCCTACCAGCGCAGTGGTCAGAAATAAAAATCCCGAAGGCCTTTTATATCTGACAGGCTCATTCCTATAAGCAGTCGGAGCTGAAGTATTATTCTCTTCTGCAGTTTTATTGCCCTGAATTTCCGGATATGAATTTTTATCGAAATTATCCATAATTTCATCCTCCACAGCCAAATTTATTTTATGCGGGTAAATACTCTGATATTAATATATCCATTCAATGGGCATAAAATTTCAATCAATATTATAAAACCTGCTTATCCCGTTCCTTGGAGCAAGATCCAGTTTAATATCCGCATCCACATTTATATTGTTTTGTTTCAATATCCCCTTTACTGTTTCATAGGCAAGCTCAGGGAAGTTGTTTTCCTGGCTCAGGTGTCCAAGAAGCACTTCACGCACTCCCGTCTGCAGAAGCTCATATACGGCATTTCCCGCTGCTTCGTTGGAAAGGTGCCCGCGCTCGCTCAATATCCTTCTCTTTAAAAAAAAGGGATATCTTCCCGTCATAAGCATCTCTATGTCATGGTTGGATTCCAGCAAAACCATGTCAGAGCCTCTGATATTCTCCTTTACCGTATCGCTGAAATATCCAAGGTCTGTAGCTATGCTAACCTTATTATTCCCTTCATAGAAACTGAAGCCCACAGGATCAGCCGCATCATGGGGAATGCTGAATGACTTGATTCCTATTCCTGCAATCTCCAGTTCTTCTCCTGTCTTGAAAGATCTTATGTTTTCCGGCTTGACCGTTCCTATCAAAGCTCCCATGCTGTTCCAGGTATTAATATTGGCATATATCGGTATTCCAAGCTTCCTTGATATGATACCGACACTCTTGATATGATCTGAATGCTCATGGGTAACTACGACAGCTTTTATTGTACTTGAACAAACTCCTATGCTATGTAAGTTTTTCAGTGTTTCCTTGCCGCTTATGCCGCAGTCCACCAGCAATCCGCTGCGGTCATCTCCCACAAAAATACAATTCCCGCTGCTCCCGCTTGAAAGGGAGCAAAGTCTTATCCCCATTTCTTCCTCCATTGCCGATTACAACTGCTAGCATTGCACCCTTGTAATGTCAGCTCCTACATTTCTTAATTTCTCCACCATGTTTTCGTAGCCCCTGTCAATATGCTTCAGATTATCTATTTCCGTCTCCCCTTCAGCGGTCAATCCTGCTATTACCATTGCCGCTCCCGCTCTCAGATCTGTGGCATGTACCGGAGATCCCGAAAGCTTGTTTATACCTTCAATAATTGCTACGCGCCCCTCTACCTTGATGTTGGCACCCATCCGCTTCAGCTCATCCACATGCTTGAACCTGCCCTCCCATATGCTCTCGGTGATGATTCCGGTGCCTTCGGATATGGAAAGCAGCACGCTCATGGGCTGCTGCAGATCGGTAGGAAAGCCCGGATACGGTATGGTCTTAATATTAACTGCCTTTGGCCTTGCTACAGTCCTGACCCTTATAGAGTCTCCGTTCTCGTTTACTTCAATGCCCATTTCCCTGAGCTTTGCAGATACCGATTCAAGGTGTGTCGGAATAACATTCTTTACAAGCAAATCCCCCTGGGTAGCAGCTGCTGCAATCATGTAAGTGCCCGCTTCCATCATATCGGGTATTATCATATGCTCACAGCTTCCAAGATGCTCTACTCCCTTTATCTTTATGACATCAGTCCCTGCTCCCTTGATATTGGCGCCCATTGCATTCAATAGGTTGGCAATATCCACTATGTATGGCTCCTTTGCTGCATTCTCTATTGTGGTTACTCCTTTTGCCTTACATGCAGCCAGCATTATGTTTATGGTAGCACCTACGCTCACCACGTCCAGGTATATAGGTGCGCCAACAAGTTCCGCAGCCTTTGCCTTAATAATCCCATGCTCAACCTTGATTTTCGCTCCCAAGGCTTCAAAGCCTTTTATATGTTGATCAATAGGCCTTATTCCTATATCACAGCCCCCGGGAAAAGGTACTTCGGCTTTCTTGAACTTGCCCAGAAACGCTCCCAAAAAGTAGTAGGAAGCCCTCATTTTCTTTGCTATTTCAAAATTCACCCTGTGGTTTTTCATACCCTTGCTGATGACTTCCAGTTCCCCGGTATTTCCGTCATTCACCTTTGCGCCGACTTGCAGCAAAAGCTCCTTAAGATATCTCACATCCTCTATATCCGGTAAATTTTTAATAATACACCTGGAATCAGACAGCAGCGCTGCAGGTATTATCCCTACCGCAGAGTTTTTTGCACCGCTGATGCACACTTCCCCCTGAAGTTTTTTATTTCCTTTAATTATAAGTTTTTCTTCCAAAAGTATATACTCCTTTGTATATTAATGAATGAAAATATGCCATTTTCATTATATCATTGATTTTTATTTTATTAAATATATTAGAAAAAGGCAATTTTATTGCCTTTTCTCAATTCCTTCCACTTTTTCATTATATGCATTTATGTAAATAATATCCCTGTCAGTCTCAACCTTCCATACGGGGAAAGCTGTTCCTTCCACTACTTCAGAAACATCAAGCTGTTCTCTTGCACCGGTTCCAAAATAATATCCCTGCCGGATTTCTACCACTTCCTTGCTTGGCAGCTCACTGTTCTTATTATGTTCCGTCAAATACAGCAGCGCTATCAATGGAGAAATAACTTCTGTCTTCTTCCCTGCCTGTCTTATTGTATCAAACCATACTATCCTTGCCCTATGTACTCCGGAATCATTTACATAAAACTCCATAATACTGTTGTAAATCTCCGCTCCTTTGAAAGACTGCGAAAAAACAAACCTCTTATAGCCTTCAATATCCTCAGATATTCCGGTATCAATATTATCAGTTATATTAAGCCTGCTCAGAAACTCTCTTATATTCTTTCTGCAAACTTTCTCATCTGTCGTCCCGGCCGGCTTTATACTGCTGTCCGAATAGTAAAGCTCCCGGTTGTTTTTGATTGTTATTTCAATGTTCTTTCCCTTTAACCCCACTGTGTTCTCTGAGGCTGATTCTTCCGGCGCGTCCCCCGGCGTGAAGAAGCTTCCTTTTACATCTTTTTTACTGAAAAGCTTATATTTAACTATAATAGACGGCATATCGGCTTTTTTCCCCGGAATCCTGCCTGTTACAGCTATATCCTTTTCTGCAAGATAGTCAGTTATTTGCTTTGCCTTCTCACTGTCAACATATCCAAAACCACCTGTGCCGGCTGCAAAAACCATATATCCAAGAAAGATATTGATCGCTGTAAAAACCACTATAAGAATTGTCTTTGCTTTGGCCCAATCCATATAAACCCTCTCCTATATGTCCTGCACTGACAGTTCCGTATTCAGGTATATCGGATCCTACTTATCCAGTATAATCCCTGTCTCTGCATTTATTATATATTTCTGGTTCAGTACCGTACCCTTGTCAATCCTTTCTACCGTAACTTCGGCAACCCAAACGGGCACATATGTTATGCTGTCATGGCCGAATCTTTCATAATAGGCCAGGTACATATCATTTACTTTCTTTATTCTTTCACCGCTTAGGGCCTCTACTTTTTTGTCAAGCAGTATATCAAGCACATTTATGGAATTAATGGCCTGTTTATATTCAAAGTTATGGTTCAGTATCCGTCTGATCCTTTTATATCTTCTGACTTCATCCCCTACGATCTCAACTTCAATAGAGCCGCTGTTTATATCGGAGGCTGATAATACAGGCAATCCCTCATAAGCATATCTGTATCTGATTATATACTTGTCATCCCCCATACTGTTTATTTTTATTATATCAGATATATAGCAATCCTCAGGAAAGCCAAAATGCCTGCTTACAAATTCAGTGCTTATATCAATGGCGCCGCCCACACTGACCGTGGTTTTGTCATCCGGCTGCAGGTTAAAATTCACATATTCCAGCATGCCGTCAGTATACAGTTTAACCACCTGGCCCTCTCTGTTGGTGTACACAATAGTACCGTCCATATTCTTAATTATGCTGAGGGAAGTTATTTCATCATCGAACAAGCCCGCTATGCTTTCAGGTATCTCATCCGACCCTTCCACCTCCTTTTGTCCCGACAAGACCGGAAACCTTTTTTCGCTGATTCTCGTCGGTACTACAGAGTTTTTACCATACATCTCCGGTTGAATACTGTCAAGATAAAGGCTTAATACCGTGGGCTGCTTTTCCAGATTCGAAATCAGATAATCCAAATTATTCTGTATGCCTTCTGTCCTGTACTCATAAAGAATACCCTGGACGGAATCGCACAGATATGCCCTGTCCAGGCCCTGAGCAACGATTATTTCGTCAATGCCCCTGATGCCTATATCCGGATAGCTGTTTATATTCATAAGCTTATATACTGCTTCCATCTCCAGAGGCAAATTATAGATGAAGGTTATTCCTCTTGTATTTCTGATTTTGTACAGTTCCTCCATGGGAATTTTTTTCACAACTTCCTTGCTGTTCACCAATATTGCAGTACGCATTACCCTCTTGGCTTCTTTGAATATCCTGCCGTATGCTTCACTGTATTCTTCATTGTCATATAGAAGCGTACTTCTTTCTCCAAAGCTGACTATAAGCTTATGAGGCCTGAGAAGATCCGATTTGTCATATTCCGCATTATAATCCGGCTTTATTGATTTGTTTCCGGACATAATAAAAACACCCTCAATGGAAGTATAAAACCATATTCGGGTAGTCAATACAAAACTTAATATTACAAGAAATAAAAGAGATACTGATTTAATCCGTTCGCGGTTCAATATAATCACCCATATGAGCTTATTCAGTCGAGTTCACTTTACTTGATAAATCCTCAACGAACTTATTCAAGGAAGGGCCATTGACTTCCTCTTTTGCATCCTTCTCAAGACTGCGCACCAATTCCAATGTTATTTCTTCAGTTTCCCCGTCTGCATTACTAATCAAAAGCACAATTTTGTTTTTCCCGAGATTAAGGGCCACAGGTTCTGCAAAAATCCCTGAGGATCCGACTGTGTACTCTTTTGAATCCTGAAAAATCCAATCTCCTTCACTTTCCGAAGACGCGGACTGTTTCTTATTGACTATAATGCTCTTTTCGCTCTTAAACCAATACAATTCTATAGTAACTACAGTACCTTCACTTGCACTGCCGGTAATCATGTAATCCCTGTCAAATGTTTTTGATTCATAATCTGAAAGCAGCTTAAATACCGGGGCAGTTTCTTCTGCATAGTCTGTCCCTGATTGGGCATATACTGCCGAACCTGCTGCAAATACCGCTGTAACAATGATTGCTGTAATCAGCACCTTCCTGAACATGAGAATTCCTCCCGCGGACATATTAGCCTAACTAATTACCATATTAATACATACTAATCCTTAGTATTATTATATAAGAATTTTATTACAGCATTATTACAGACTAATTAAACTTATTTTACAATAAACTTTCCTCACAAGGGAAATTAATTATAACCTCACTGCCTTTTCCATATTCGCTTTCTATTCTGATTGAACCTTTATGGGCTTCCACAATGTTCTTGGCAATTGAAAGGCCCAGCCCCGTACCCCCCATGGATCTTGACCGCGCTTTATCAACCCTGTAGAATCTTTCAAACAGCCTTGGCAAATCGTCCTTTGGTATCCCTATCCCGCTGTCGGCTATCCTTATCTCTACGCTATCCTTCAGTCTTTTTGCCGTCACTTTGATGCTTCCGTTTTCCGGAGTATATTTTATTGCGTTGCTGATTATATTTATTATTACCTGCTCTATTCTATCCTTATCCCCGTTTATTTCACACAGCTCTCCAATAGCTTCAAAGCTTAAGGACTGATTTTTCTGCTTGGCGGCCATTTCCATCTTTACGACACAATCTCTTAATATATTCAATATGCTAAGACTTTTCATGTTCCATTCCATCTTGTCATAATCAAGCTTGGAAAGCTGCAGCAAATCCTTTACCAGCCTGGTCATCCTTTCTGACTCACTGTTTATTACCTTTAGAAAATTCAGGGTATATTCCTTGTTATCCAATGCTCCGTCAAGAAGGGTTTCGGTATAGCTCCTGATTGTTGTAAGCGGTGTTCTCAGCTCGTGGGAAACATTGGCCACAAATTCCTTGCGCATTTTATCCAGCTTTTCCTGCTCGGTTACATCCTGAAGCACCAGCATGGCGCCTTCAGCCTTATTCTGTTCATTTATTATCTGCACTACACTGATTTTTATTATGAGGTTGTTTATGCTTAAAATATTGTAATTATTATCACTATCATTAAGAATATCGTTGAAGGTTATCCCAAGATCCAACTTCTGTGCGGCATCGTCGAAATTCCTGTTATAAAGGTCTTCCTCTCGGATATTGAAAATCTTATAAGCGGCAGGATTTGCGTGTATTACTACCCCTTCGGCATTTACAGCTATTATTCCGTCGGTCATGTTTGTAAGAATTGCTTCAACCTTGTTCTTTTCCCTGGACATCTCATCCAATGTGCTCTTCAGCCTCACCGTAAGATAGTTGAACATTTCGGTCAGCTGGCCTACCTCATCTCTGGATTTTACGGCTATTGTCTGCCCAAAATCCCCCTTTGCCAGTCTCTCAGCCTTTGAAGTTACTTCTTTGATGGGACCTGTAAAAGTCCTTGACAGCAGATTGCCCAGAAGCGCAGTTATGCATAGTGCCAAAATAGTCGCACTGGTAAGTATTTTATTGATGCTCATTATGTTTTCTTCAATACCGGATAAATCTGCACTGATATATATTGCCCCGGCTACATCATTATTAGAGGAAATAATAGGCACGGCAATACTCGTGAGATATTTTGAGTTATCAACGGGCCATGTGATTTCCTGTGCTTGGTCTATAGCTTCCTCCACTATCCAGAGCCCCAGGAGGTCAAGATCATCCACAGCTCCTTCATAATTGGTCTGGCTGGCTGTAAAGCCCCCGTTTTCATACACAAAAACAGCCCTTACCTGCTTACCCTGGCCTACAAACCAATTTGACACAATCTCCTGAATATTAGACGCTCCCCCTATTTTGTCCTTCAGATTGTCAGCCAGATAATAGCCCCTTGCGATAATAGTATCTGTCATGCTGTTAATCTGTTCCTTTTTTATAGCTTCGGTGATGAATACGCCTACTATGGACATTGCAAGCCATACCAACAGGAAGGATATAATTACAAGCTTCCATTGGATGCTTCTAAACATTTATTAAATCCTCCTGAAGTAATATCCTACGCCCCTCTTTGTCTGCACATACACGGCATTGCTCGGGTCATCCTCAATCTTCTCTCTCAGTCTTCTTACCGTAACATCAACAGTCCTTACATCCCCATAGTATTCATAACCCCAAACCTCTTCCAACAGTGTTTCCCTTGAAAAGACCTGTTCGGCATGAAGTGCCAAATATCTCAAAAGCTCAAATTCTCTTAGAGTAAGCTCCAGTACGGTATCATCCTTGCGGACCTCGTATCTGTTCAAATCAATTATCAGATTGCCTGATTTTACAACCTGCCCGCTGCCTTCCAAACCGGAATTAAGAAAATTGGCCCTTCTTATGTTGGCCTTGACTCTGGCCATAAGCTCCCGCACGCTGAAGGGCTTTGTCATATAGTCATCCGCACCCAGCTCCAGCCCCAGAACCTTGTCCACTTCCTCTTCCTTTGCCGTAAGCATTATTATCGGAGTGCTGACATTCTCTCTCAGCTTCTTGCACACAGTAAAGCCGTCCATTATAGGAAGCATAATATCAAGTATAATAAGATCCGGTTTATGCTCGTAGGTCATGTTCACAGCCTGCTGTCCGTCTTCGGCCACAAATACCTTATACCCTTCCTTCTCCAGGTTGAATCTTATGATATCTGAAATTGGCCTTTCATCATCTACTACAAGAATTCTTCTGTTTTCCATCAAATACACCACCCCATAAATCAAATAAATCCATTCTTCATAAACATATTTTACTACTTATGCTCTTATTACGCAACAAGTCAGGTTTTTCCGGCAGATATAGTACAAAAGGACGAAAGCACTAGCATCAATTGAGGACCAATGTCCTATTAAAATAAGGCCTGTACCTTATACTAATTTTGGCAAAAGTAATATAAAATGTAAGCATCTCAACAAAATGTTTTATATCCCCCCGGATATAAAAAAGGCGGTCTTTT
>JAGOLK010000033.1 GCA_017994115.1 Clostridia bacterium
ATCCGCGCTACATTTTCATCAATGAAATTTCCCATTGTCCAATCCCCTGAAAGCCCGCATATATCATAAAGGAAATTTCTCAATATCTGCTTCCCATACTCGGTGTGCTCCACTTCCGGGTGGAACTGAACTCCGTACAGCTTCCCGGACTTGTTACCCATGGCCGCTACAGGGCATGTCTCCGTAGTTCCGATGATGTCAAATCCAGACGGAGGGCTGTCTACATATACAGTGTGGCTCATCCAGCATATGCTGTCCTGTGGTACTTCTTTAAAAAGAGAATCCTCCAGAAGCTTCACCTGCGTCTTTCCGTATTCCCTTTTAACGGCCCTTGCAACCTTTCCTCCCAGCATATGGGCCATAAGCTGCGCTCCATAACATATACCCAGGATAGGCACTCCCATCCCAAATACCCCGGGATCGCACTTGGGAGCACCTTCTTCATATACACTTGCTGGCCCGCCGGTGAATATTATTCCCTTGGGATTCTTCTTCCTTATTTCATCCAGGCTGTAATCATAAGGCACAACTTCGCAATATACGTTGGCCTCTCTTACTCTTCGGGCAATAAGCTGATTGTATTGACCCCCGAAGTCCAGTATCAATACCAGTTCCTTGTCTGCCATATTACACTCTCCATTCATTAGCTGCTTCGCGGCGCACGGCTCATAACTCGTGCACCTTTGTATAAAGTTTCCTACAGACTATAGTTGGGTGCTTCCTTTGTTATGCTTACATCGTGAGGGTGGCTTTCTCTCAAACCCGCAGGGGTGATACGCATGAACTGCGTGTTTTTCCTCAGCTGCTCAATGGTGCTTGTTCCGCAGTAGCCCATACCGGACTTCAGGCCTCCAACCAATTGATAAATCGTTTCTGCCAAAGGCCCTTTATAAGGTACTCTGCCTTCCACTCCTTCCGGAACAAGCTTCCTTGCATCCTCCTGGAAATACCTGTCCTTACTGCCGCATGCCATTGCGCCCAAGGAACCCATACCCCTGTATACCTTGAAGCTTCTTCCCTGATAAATTTCCATTTCTCCGGGGCTTTCCGCAGTACCGGCAAAAAGACTGCCCAGCATCACTGCGCTTGCTCCTGCGGCAATTGCCTTTACGATATCTCCGCTGTATTTTACTCCTCCGTCTGCTATTATAGGTATACCATATTTATCTGCTTCCATTGCGCAGTCATATATTGCCGTGATCTGAGGCACTCCTACACCGGTCACCACTCTGGTGGTACAGATCGAACCGGGGCCTATACCTACCTTCACAGCATCTGCACCGGCCTCGATAAGCTCCCTTACCGCTCCTGCTGTAGCTACATTACCGGCAATCAGCTGCAGTTCAGGGAATCGGCCTTTTATCCTCCTTACAGCTTCTATAACACCCTTTGAATGCCCATGGGCAGTATCTATTACTACAACATCAACCTTTGATGATACCAGAGCCTCTGCTCTCTCAATCATATCTTCGGTTACACCGACAGCTGCGCCCACAAGAAGCCTTCCTCCCGGATCCTTTGCGGAATTTGGATACTGTATGGCTTTCTCAATATCTTTTATTGTGATCAGCCCTTTAAGATATCCTTTATCATCTACAAGAGGGAGCTTTTCGATCTTGTGTTTCTTCAGTATCTGTTCCGCCTGCTCTAAATTAGTGCCTACAGGTGCGGTTATAAGGTTTTCCTTTGTCATTACCTCGGATATTTTTTTTGAAAACTCCGTCTCAAAGCGAAGATCCCTGTTTGTAAGTATTCCTACCAGTTTGCCTTTTTCATCAGTTATAGGGACTCCGGAAATTCTGTACCGTTCCATAAGCTCCATGGCATCGGATATTACGTGATCGGGGGACAGGTGAAAGGGATCAACTATGACTCCGTGCTCCGACCTCTTTACCTTATCCACTTCCATAGCCTGCTTTTCTATGGACATATTCTTATGAATTATTCCGATGCCGCCTTCCCTCGCTATTGCAATAGCAAGCTTGGACTCCGTAACGGTATCCATACCTGCCGACATCAGCGGAATATTGAGCTTGATTTTCCTGGTAAGCATTGTCGAGGTGTCTGTATTCTTTGGAAGAACTTCAGATTTTGCCGGAACCAAAAGAACATCATCGAAGGTCAGACCCTCTTTCACAAACTTTTCCATTGGGCTAAAACACACTCCTTTTTAATTTGTAGAAAAAAGTCTGCAATAGTGAAATTGCAGACAAGAAATTTCACTCATAGAAACATAATTAACGGTTATGTTGTAGATACTTCCGAGCCATATCCTCGAAATTATATGAGTTTAAAAAACGTATTTTTACATAGTATATTTAATGCTGCTGTTTTTGTCAAATTATTTCTGATTCTGCAGAGCCCGGTTATGGGGTTGTTCATATGCCGCTCCTCCTGTTTACAGTGCTCCCAGTATTTTTATATAGAATATAATAACTATCAGCCCCGCAAAAAATACTTTAACGGTGCTGCCAAGAATGTAACCTACGAACATGGCGAAGCCTGAGGTAAAGGATTCCTTCATCTGTTTGCCAAAATACATCTCCCCCAGTATAACCCCTGCAAGCTGTCCGATTATAAGCCCGGGTATGCCTAAAGCAATGAGCCCAAGTATTCCTCCAAGAATTCCGCCTATAAGGCCATACTTGGACGCGCCATACTTTTTAGCAGTTATAAGGCCTCCAACATAATCCACTGCTGAAGCTATGGCAGTGAGAACTGCAAAAAGTACGATGTTCCCTACAGTGATAACCTCAAAGCTCGTGCTCCATGCATATATAAATGCCCCTGCAAACACAAGAGGTACTCCGGGAAGCACCGGAAGGAAAACTCCTGCAAGGCCTGTAAGCATGATTGCCGAGCTTAAAATTAAAAAAAGCAAACTCAAAAGCTTCACCTGCAATTTCCGTATACTTCATTTTAAACCCTGTAATATTCAATATATACTATACCATATTGAATATGGAATAATACATACTATTACTGCGGCTGCTTTGCAGCCTTACCTTTTTTTAAATACATATAATAAAATTATATCAAAAGTTATATTTATAGTAATAGCAGAAGTTATAGAATATGAATTTCGGGGGGTTCTGATGTGAATATGGAGTTGAGCATTGAGTACTGCACTTCATGAGGTTATCTTTCAAAGGCAGTTGGCCTTTCGGAAAGATTATTAAAAAAGCATAAGAATAGTATATCCTCTCTTACATTGATTCCATCCTCCGGGGGGGTTTTTGAAGTTAAATTGAATAATGAGCTGATTTTCTCAAAAAAGAGTGCAGGCAGGTTTCCAAAAGAGGATGAAGTTGAAAAACTGCTGAAAGCAGGGCTGCAGTGATATATGAAAGCATCATCAATATCCCAGCTGCTCATTTATAATGATTATTTTAATTCTGCCCGAAGGATATGATTTTTCGGTTATCAGCCATGCATTGCATATCCTTTGGGGGCTGCTGCAATCAATACATTTCCCCGTTAGCTGGCAAGGGGTGCTTAAATCTGTATGCCTCATCGCATTCATCGGTGCCGCTATGGATTTTATCCTATTCATCGCTTCATCAATAGATTCGACAACCTTATTTATCCCTGCAAAAATAATCACTTTTTTTGGGCCGAATGCAACCCCGGCTATGCGATTGCCTATCATATCAAGGTTAACAAGCTGTCCCTTGGCTGTAATTGCATTTGTCCCGGTAAGAAACATATCGCATGACAAAGCAGCCTTTCGATTGTTGATTTGCTCCCGCCAGGATAAATTGTCCCCAAATGTTTCAATCAGACGAACATTTCCCGATTGACGCAGCTTCGGTAAAATATCCAGCGATTTCAAAGTCAAAGAATCTCCCCAGGAAACCGTATCCGGATTTATTTTATTATATACTTCATTCCAAAATATCTGCTCTGCTTCAGACCGGTTACCGGCGAACCAGACATCGAATCCATTTCTCTTAAGGGTATCAACAGCCTTTATAATCTTTTCCTCCATAGTAAAGCTTTATACCTCCACTGTATTTAAGAACTTCTTGCAAATCTCCTCATGGCTTATTCTATTTTATATATCTGATCTTTTCTTTCAATTCTTCTTCAGTCAGGTTATGCTCTTCCGGGGAAGCCCACAATTACAAATCCACACGCCATACCATGTGGTGTGCTCCCCTGCCCCAGTAGTCCTCCATTATGCAAGACGGTTTGCCCCACTTGCCGGTCCAAACCTTCTGTGCAGTCTTATACCCGCTGTCAAGGCAAAACTCGGTATATCCCTTATTTTTTAACTCATCATACATCATCCTGAGCATCATGCTTCCTATTCCTTTATATTGATAATCCGGATGAACAAACACTGTCCCTATTTCTATAACACCAATGTATCTTCTCTTTGTGCATTTCAAAATCAACTCATTTGGCTTGCCGTATTCAATAGTGCCTATGATCCTGCCTTTGTCCCTTACGACCAGAAAAAACCTATCACGGCCTTCACTATCCATATCCTGCATAAGATATTTCTTCTTGCACTCAATTTCGCCTTCCATCAGCTCCGTCAAATGGGAAATACCATTTTTTGCAAAAGTATCCCTGACCACGATCTCGAAAAACTCGTTTATAGAGCTTATTTCCTCCGGCTTTGGCCTCCCAATCTGATAATCCTGCATTAAAAGCACCCCCTTAACAAAAAGTCCGCCCAATCAAGTTTAAGTTTATCGGTATTTTCCTGCCAGTACAGCAGGCGGTTATAGTAATAATCTATCTTTTCACTGACCGGTTTTAAAAAGTTATCCTTTCCATACCTTAAAACAATTGACGTCAATTCATACATAGGCAGCCCCAAGGCGTGTGTTCCTACATGCACGGTTGCTCCGGCATGGCCAATTGCGTGGCACAAAGCACCATATTCACTGTCATTGATTTCTTTTGCAACTGCATGTGAATTCAGGATAGCCTTTTTTGCCGCGGGCATTTTGATTTTGCCTCTTGCCCAAGCCTCACAAAGCTCCAAACATATTCTTGGCCTCCGTTCGTCAGGGTACTTTGCTTCAAATTGTTCCAAAGGCAGTTTTGCACAATCCAGTGCCCACATCACCATGGTTCGGTGATTTTGCAGCTGAATTAGCTTTATCAACTCTTGCAAACATCTGCTGTCGCGAGAAAACAATATTTTATTTCTTTTCTTTATTTTAATTTCTACATCCGAGAACATAGTGCTTGTCTTCTCCCTAATCATAATACTTCCTTTCCCATCATCACCACGTTATCATAAACACCGTCAAGCTTACGAGATTTTATTCTCTTCCCCTCGTAAACAAATCCAAACTTCTCATAAAGCCTTATAGCATTGATATTACTTTCAAATACTTCAAGTTCAACCTTCTCAATACCATTCTTCTTCACTGCATGTTCCATAGCCTTTTCAATCAGCTTGCTGCCTATACCCTGGTTTCTATATTCGCTCAATAAGCCTATGCCCAGTATTCCAACATGAGTAAAACCTTCATTTCTTTTTGGAATTATGTCACACCATCCGATAACTTTATTTCCATCAATAGCATAATATTGGGCATAATCATTTGCTACATTCATATTGACAAAATCTTTTACCCCTTCCAGCGGAAATCCCTTGACGATGCCTAAATACTTACGTTCCCTTGCTACGATGTCAAGCGCTTGATAGAAGCTTTCAGCGTATTCTTCCGACGCTTTTATGATCTCAACCATTTATATTCCTCCTATTAATTACTATTAATTACTATAAATTACCTATTGAGGGTTTATGAGGTGTGGTTGCATGAGGCATTGTTAGGCGTAAGTGCTTTTACTTTAAAACTATCGGTAACATCCCAATCATTCCAGTTATATTTAATGCACAGTGTGTTACAATGCCAATGTAAATATTTCTTTTCCACCAAACCACATAAACAAGAGGTAATAGTGCTATTATTCTAGTAACATTCTGCCAGGGAGTGAAGAAGTGGTAAAGAGAAAACAACAATACGTTGATTATTGGCGCCCATCCTTTCATATGCTTCATTCTGGGTAGTAAATAACCTCTGAAGTAGAGTTCCTCTACTATTGGTCCGATTATCCCGTTAAAAATCAGGCCAAGAATCCACGTAACCAATAAGACTGTTTTAGAGTATTGGCTAATATGTTGATAAAAGCTATCAAGGAAAAACCATTTCGGGACCCAATAAAAAAAATTGTTAACGAATAATGTGTCAATCCTGGTAGACAGGCATCTGAAAACAAATTCACTCCACTTTATCAGTATGACGACAAAAATAATAAATTGAATGACAGGCACCTTTTCTCTAAATAGCACCACATTATTAAGGGATATTCTCTTGTTCACCTTTCTACCTTGATAAATCAAAAATCCCAATTCAAAGGGAACTAAAATTATTGCAATTGCAGCAAAAATAACTAAAATTGAAGGTATTGAAAACGGAACCGCGTACCAGCTAACCAGTGAGTAGAATGCTAAAATCAAAATGCCCGGCAATAGCGACAATACAATAATTTCCAGCCTTCTCTCTTTTTCAGTTGGTCTTGTATGGTTAAACTCGTAAGTCAAATTCCTTGCATAATCTCTTTCTCTTACTAGCTCTTCGTCAACAGCACTATAATAATCTCCCGATGACATTTTTTCTTTCTCACCTTTTGTCATATTCTTCTCCTTCAAATAAATCACTGCAGTTGAAAGAATCATTTTTCATAGTCTTCCACAAAATATCGCTTGCCTTTCTTTATTACTTTATGGTTTTCAATTTCAAGCATCATCTTTTGTTGATCAATACCGCCCGGGTACTATTCATTACTTCATGATATTCGATAGGTGCAGCTATAACCATATTGCCGCCCATGCCGCAGCGTGATGGCATTGTTTGATGCAGTAAGTACGCTATACTATACTCCATTAGTTCTTTTGCCTTGCTACAACAGCAAATTCTAATGACTCTGCATCGTAAGGCAGGCCGCATACATCCGAATAAAACTCCAAAACCTCAAGGCCATTGTCCTCAAATTCCCTTCTGAGTGTTTCAACACTGTAATACTGCAGCCAATTATATATAACTCGCGTTTGAGCCTTTTCAATAATTGTGTATTTATCAAGTATTATTTTCTCATCGCAGTACTTAAACGTATTAACAAAGCAATAATAATCCTCCGGAGACCAAAAATTATTTAGATGGTTGAATTCATAAGCGGCGATTTCTTCTCTCTGGTTATATGATTTTACTGAGTAGACATCAAGTAAAACATTTCCTGAAGGTTTCAAAAGCTCTTTAAATTTGTTTAACATAATACCCCTTTGTTTGGGACTCAACGCACAAAAATCACACATAATCATTGTAATTAAATCAAACCTGTCTTGTGTTTCATACTCAAGGTAATTTTTGTTTATATAATTTACTTTCAAGTTTTTGCTTGAAGCAATCTGTGCGGCATACTTTATTGATCTTTTTGAAAAGTCTACTCCGGTAACATTAATACCTCTTTCTGCAAAACGGCTAGTGTAAAGCCCCGGGCCGCATCCAAAATCTAAAACATTTGATTTGTTATTGAGATTAAACTTTTCGATTATCCAGGATACAGATCGGTTAATAAAACGAGCATTTCGAGAGGAAACGTCTATCTCTTCATTAAGATGATAATCCAGCATCTTTTTTGATGTATGTTCATCGGTCCATAGTTCTGCGGCAGTATAATACTGAAATGGTTTTGGCCTTTCATTGATTGCTTTTAAATTATTGAACATAAAGATATCTCCCTAAAAATTCTTTCGGCGTTTATTGCATATAATTGCGAACTAATAAGCCCTATCCAGCTCTTGTGCCATTAGGTACAGCTTTTTCCGGCTGAGCCAATACAGGAACAATACCATCCGCATATCCAATATCAAATAACATCCCTTCGGAAAGTTCTCCCGCCATTTTCTTAGGGGCCAGGTTAACAACAAATAATGCCTGCTTTCCTTCTATCTCTTTTGGATTTTCCCTTTCACCTTTCATCCCAACTAATATAGTCCTCATAAAATCACCAAAATCAACTGAAAGTTTAAGCAGCTTATTAGAATTTTTTATGTCCTCAACTGAAATTATAGTTCCTACCCGGATATCAATTTTGTCAAGTACATCCAATGTAATATTTGGCTTTACTGAAGCGTTCATTGCACTCTCTCCTTCGTAAATTATTCAGGATTGTATGTATATCTCGATTCTTTCTTTACCACTGCCCAAATTGTTTCTTTTCAGGGACATAGAACCAATTTCTCCTGTTCTCTTTAAATGCGTCCCTCCGCAGGGAACTTTGGCAAACCCTTCTATATACCAATATCTTTTTTCATTTTCTTCATCATCAAAAGCACTTATTATTTCCAGGTCTGAATTTATTATGCTGTTTGCTTTATTGAGAAGTTCGGGAAATATGTCGGAGATCCTTCCATCCCAGTAAAAGTCTAATCTTGCCTTGTCAACAGTTATATTCGCTCCGATTTTTTCTGGCAGGTTATAATTCTGATATACTAATTCCAAGATTATTTCAGCCGCAAAATGCAATCTCATCAATCTGTATCTCTTTTCCCAATCAATTGTAATCAAGACATTTTGATTAAGCAATAAGTTGTGATTTTGCTCAATAGTATAAAAAATCTCTTTTCCTTCCTTTTTAGCTTCCAAGATTTGAAATCCACCTATGGTTCCTGAATCAGACTGTTGGCCTCCGGAAAAAGCAAAGGCTATTGTTTGGTCGAGTGTAACGACATTATTGTCTATACTCGTTACTTTCGCTTCAAGTTTAGTTAAATATGGATTTTCCCAAAATATTTTCTTAACACTCATCATATAGCCTCTCTTCCACATGCACTTTAAGCTGTTACTTTATGCATTGCGTTTTACATATAAGGCAATCATTTCTGTGTACACTAACAATATTGCCGCATTCAGTGCAAGCCCATCGAGCTTCCTCATTCCTCAGGAATTCTTTCATACCGTTTTGCTTAATATTCTCAAGATTTTCAATCATGCTCATGTGATATTTTGCTCGGTATCGTTTATCCAGTTGTTTCAATCTTCTGCATGGAAATTTATCACATTCATACTTTTTATTGATACACTGGCGGAGCGGCCCTATATATATCGTCTGACCTTATTCATATATCTCGAATATTCTTCCCCAAATATCTTGATACACCATCTTTCTTCCGATAGTATAATCCAATGGGAAGATATTTGGAAAACTATCAATAATGTAAATAACGTCCATGAGCTTGATATAAGTGCACATCCTAACAAACAAATGAAATATGCAATGTACATAGGATTGCGGGATATTCTATATAAGCCGTTTACATTTATTCCATTTGTTTTAGGTCTCGCGTAATCCAGCATCGACATAGCATATAAAACAAGCCCAAAACTGTATGTTGCTGCACCTATGTAAAACCAATCCGTATCAACTTTGATTCTTAGTAATATCAAATTCAACATAATGAGCAGTGTTGCAGCTTGATATACCCAATATGCAATTCTTTCCCTCCCCACTAATGGCGCAAAGTATGCTGCCCGTTTGAGAGCTTCTTTGCTGAGCATGCTTAAAAAAACATATCTTATAATAATTATCGGTATAGCCAATACGAATGCACTCATTTGAATCCCCCACAGAAGCTTATATATGATCCTTTACCAATTTTCATAATGGACTATCTCTTCAAGTTTCTTTCTGGGCCGTACTTTAGGTGACTCATCTGCATAGCCAAGAGTTATAATACAAACTACGTACTTATCAGCTGGGATATTTAAAACTGGCCTAATTTGTTCTTGCATAAAATCAGCAACCCAACAAGTACTTAATCCTAAGTCTTCAGCTTCTAATACAATATGCTCGACTGCAATTGCTGTATCTCTTATTATTTGTTTTAGTGCATTTTGGGGGCTATTTTCATTTAGAAATATTTCTATATCATCTTTTATTCTAGAACGTATATCTGCGACACACACGATGAAAACCGGAGCTGAAAGCATCCATTTCTGGTTATTTGATTTTTCTGCCAGGCTTTCTCTGCTTGATTTAGATTTCACTATAATGAAGTGCCAAGGTTGTGTGTTGCTTCCGGATGGAGCAAGTCTAGCACTTTCAATTAACTGAGTTATTTTTTCGTCTTCTACTGGCTTATCGGTATATTTCCTTATACTTCTTCGTGATTCAATCTGTTTCATAATATCATACTCCTTAAAATCTATTATTTTTTCAACCTTCTAACCTTTTTATTATTAAATTCATTCCCACAAATTTTGCATACTCAATAGTGTAAAGGACTTTTTCGCTAGTTATATATACATCACAATTTTTTTCAAATGCCTCTCTTACATCTGCAGTTGAACCCCCACCCCCACAAACTAAACCAACTCTTTTTATACGACCATCTTTGAATCTCCATGCCTTTGTTGGTTCTCCAAGAATCATCTCCAATTTTCTCACTAGCTCTTCAAATTCTATCTCTTCATCAAACTCAGCTATTCTTCCGCAATAGAATCCATCTTCATTATGAGACTTCTCGATAATACTTAACCCCAGCTTTTCAATTAAAGAATTATTTGTACCAAAACTACAATCATCTAATGGCAGATGAGTAAAATAATGTGATATGTTGTATTCCGTTAATTTTTTCCGACATGCCTCTTTAAGGCCAAATATAAAATCCCACGCATCATGATGAGTTATAATCAGGTCAACGTTTTTTTTCCTGCCTTCTTCAATTGTATCAAGTGTTAAATTTGTACAATATCCTATTCTTCTAATATCTTCTGTACCCCTTACTGTAATTCCGCTTTGTTCATGAAAATGTTTATTCTCACTACTTTCAAACAAACTTATAATGAATCTCTCTATCTCAGCTAATCTCATATTCTCTCCTCCTTTATAATTAAAATTTTATCTACGCGTCAGCTAAAAGTTCAGCACTCACGACACCACTGAACCGGACTTCAGAACCCTTCCCCCCTGGCGGAGTGACCCTCCCGGTGAAGGGGGTGTGGTTGCCCTGATTCCGCTCCAAAGCAAATTAAGATAACAACTTAGTCAGCTGTTAAGTAAATAATAATTTCCTGCCCCTTTACAAGAAGTACTACTTTTTTTTCACTCTTATAACCTACAGCACTTACATTAATAGAAACTGGAATTGGAACCAATGGTTTATAAATATAGGGGCCTACAGCACCTGTCCCTGGCTGTCCTTCCAAAGAAATAGCCGGAAACATTGTTATCCGGGGTTCATAAATATAATCCTGAGTAGTCCTATCCAGGACTTTAATTGATACATATCTGTTATCTGCAATACAGTAAAAAATACTTATTACAGCAATTAAAACTACAATCTTTTTTATCATAAGACGCAATACCTTCCATTCATACCTCATTACACAATATAACACCGATACATAACGTAAAAATAGTACTCTTAATTCTAAATTACATTTAGTTTTTCATTTTCAATTTGATATATTTTTTTAAAGTATTAACATGCATCGGATAAAACCTATTACATTGATTTTCTAGAAGATTCTTTAACTCCTCCAGAGAAATCCACCGTAGAAACCTCGTCTCACTTGTACTGGCAGCCATATTTCCTTTTACTCTGCAAATAAATACTTGAACCATTATTGGATATGTACCTCCAATATTTTGTGAACTAGCAAATGGCTCATAACTTAAAACCTTGTAACCATTGGACTCAATAATAATTGAGTCTGTCTCTCCTTCAATTTCCACCACATCAAGGCCCGTCTCTTCGTTTATTTCCCTTCTCAGACAATCGTATATATTTTCAAATTCTCTTATTTTCCCCGCTGGTATCTCAATTAGCCCTTCTTCTAATGGTGCATCATCTTTATATCGTTCCTGTATTAGAATATAAGTTATACCATCAATAGTCCTTTCAATTATTCCTCCTACGCCAGGTTTCATGAACTGTTCCATTGTTTCCTCCCATTTGCATTTTGAATAAAATTAAACATCGATAGATACTACTCTCCACGTTAGAGCGAATGGAGCGAAGTGACATCTTTCTCTAACGGTTCCGCACTTACGACACCAGTGGGCCGAGCCCCAGAGCTTGTCTCCCTGGCGGAGCTGCGCTCCCGGTGAAGAGGTGTGGTTGCTGCTTAAATCAAACTATAGTGCTGCATATCTTAGATATTTCTTAACTACAGATTTTGCTAGAGCTTCCGACGAATCATATATATTCAGTTTTAACCCTTTGACATTACTCAAAATACTTAAATCGGTGCATGCTATTATTACACTATCTACACATTGATCATTAACTTCATAGTTAAGCTCATTCCATAATGAGTTGATAAATCCTCTATCCCGCTTCATCTTTATTGCATTTATAATACTATTTATCTTCGCTTGCCACTGCTCCATAAAAATAAACTCATGTCCGGCAGATATAATACCTTTCTGGTACAGTTCAGATTTAACAGTTATTTCAGTGGCAAATATCGTGGTGCGTTGCTTACTATTTGGCAGACAACTTACTGTTTCTTCCACAATGTTTAATAAGGGTATCTTAATTGAGTTCTTCAACTCATCAAAATACACATGTGCCGAATTACAAGGCATAGCTATAAAGCTTACTCCTGTTGATTCCAACTTTCTCAAACCATCTATTATAGTCCGTTTCATTAATGAATGGTCTATTTCCCTATCAATGTAAAATGGAGTTGGAAGTGAATATACTATAATGTGTGGATAATCTATATCATACTTTGCACCATATTGTATTTGACATTGATCGAGAACCAATTCCAGAAAAGGAGTAGTTGATCGCGGTCCCATACCTGCTAATATTCCGATACTGCCTTTTATCATATTAACCTCCATTTTTTAGCACAGATGCCGGTTTTATAGTGCTCGTCCCATGTCGTCTAACGGTCTAGGCTTCACGACGCCCCTGCTTTCGAGCCGGATTTGAAGCCATGGTTATCCAAAGTGGCCAAGTTAAATCCTTTTAAATTCTATATACCTTTTGCGTTTCTAATATGGCGTCCGGTAAAACAATTTTTACATATTGGTTTATATCTTGCAGATGCTGCTCTAATAAGCCTTCATTAATGCCTGGCGGAGCATATACAACAAATAAAACATTCTTTGTATTTTGCGTTATTTGGGTTCGATTATCAGGTCCATAAATAATACTGGATATGATCCCACTCCCGTCAACCATCATCATATCACCTGGGGCTAATTCTTTCTCTTGCCCGTTCAATAATATATAACGTTCATTTCCTTGTGATAAATCTACCATTATTGGCAGCCTAACAGCATCCATATCATGACCGGCTGTAAGTAAAAGATTCTTTAGTTCAGCCATAAACATTGTTTCTACTAATGGAGCAACATTCGGTATGGATTTCTTTTTTAAAACAATGGATTCCAATTGAAGCAGCACGTGATATGTTTTCTTGAAGCGCTTGTAATAGTTAACATAGGTTTTAATTGGTTCTGTTAAGCCCAGATCGGATCGGTTAATATTCTCATACCTGGTTCTCAAATCATTCTCAAGCTCTTCCTTTTTCTTTTCTAATCTTGTATTAAACTCAGAGTTGCTTGTATTCTTTATAAGAACTGCTCCAATTAATCCTCCGGGATATGCAGTTTTCAATTTTTCAGATATCAATAGCATTCAATTTCCCCCTGTTCATTTATTTCAAACCATTTGGGATAACGGTTCCGTATAGCCTGACCCAACATATGTTGTGCCCTTGCTATTCAGCGTATTGCTTTAGTCTACCCGCTGTAATTTGTTGTGCTACCAGTAAGTTGTTATAATAAAAATCCTCTATTTGTAATAATGAGTTTACGTCTCCTTGAAAAACTGTTTCATACTTAAACATACCATTTTCATACCTGTGATTTGAAAACAGATTATATCCACAATTCTTTAAATGATCTCCTCTTGATTCCTTTAAAAATTTATATATTTCTTCAGCAGATACATCCGCATTTTGCTTTACATATCCAACATAATCACATGACCAGACAGGAATACTATAACCCTTTTCATAGATATATTCTACACCACTATAAGGATTAAACCCTCTGTATGAATCTGTGAATACCAGGCCATCTGTTTCCAGTTTAAATTCCCAGTCGTAAATTTCAGATTTCCTATAGGGGTTATATGCAGAGTTCTTTCTGACATAACACTCGTACCTGCCTTTTATGATTGTTTTTATTAATATTTCTTTAGAAATCATACTTCAAATACCTCCATATATACAAATTACACTATAAAATCCGAACTACTAATATTATGCATGTGAATATCACTCAATTTGCTATGATGCGTAATGCCCCGCAACGCCTTGAATTATACCTTGCAAACGCCCCATAAGGGTTTGTACCCTATTTAAATATTTAAATTAGTCAAATGGCGGATAGTAAGTGAATGAAACCTCATCACCATTTGAATCTTCTTTTCCACCTGTTTTTGAATACAGCCTCATTGCAGATAAATTTGAACGATTCGTTCCAACCCACATTTTGATTATTTTTTTCTCTTTGCAAATTTCTTTCAGAAAATTGATTAGTGAGGAGCCAATCCCTTGATTTCTATATTTCGTTAATACTCCTATTTCATAAAAAAACATAAACTTCATGTTTCTGTCTACCCTTTGAAGTTCATAAGCAACAATATAACCAACTACTATCTTATCAATCAATGCAACAATTAAATAATTATTTGGTTCAGAAAGGAAATTTCTCATTGATTCTTCAGTTACAAATTCGATAGGGTTGCCATCCTCTTCATGTTTTACAACACATATGGCTTCCAAAGCATATGCTATATCGTTAATAAAACATCTAAATATCTTCATGATATATTCCCTCTTTCCTAAACCGAATATAAGAATTGCACTTCCTGCTCAAATCAATCTGCATTACGTGTCATATATCGGGTTCTCATTCACGAAATCCCTGAGCCGGATTCACTGAGCATGTCTCCCTGGCGGAGCCTCGCTCCCATTATGGGTTTAAATCACTAAACCTACTCCGCATAGGAGTTTGTACCTTGTAGAACTTTATGCCGCTATATTAATGAATACTATATATTATCTACTTCTGCATACGAAGTCAGCCTTCGTTCTAGCGTTTCTGTATGTAGTTCAAACAGATTATTATCATAGTCATAGAAATAGATGGAATAGCCTTCTCCTTGTACACGCTCCCTTGGCGGCTTTAGTTCTAAATTCAGATCTTTAATTTTAGCTAGGTAATAATCTACATCAGTTTCTGGTATTTTAAATGCTATGTGATGATAGATTCTATTAATTATATTACTATCTTCCATGAGCGCTATCCATTGATCACCAATAATAAAAAACCGCTCTTTATATAAAGAGTGCTTTTTTTCACCGCTATAATAAACTTCCCTAGCGTTAAACAGGTCTTTATACAGTTCAGTTGTTTTATCCAAATTCTTCACAACAAAAGTAATATGGCTTATGGAACTAATCATATATAAGTCCTGCCTTTCTTTAGAGAATCATTTGTGTATGTGAGGTTAGAATAGTATTCCACAAAAATCTACATCAACTATCACCTAACGGTTCCTTACTCAAGACACCGAGACGCTTAAAGCGACGTCTCTTAGTGTTACAAATATAGAGTTTGTACACCATACAAAAATTTGTTGATTAATTATTTCAATTTGGTATAATAATACTAAAGAGACCGCCACAAATGTGGTTGCCTCGTTAACGGTTAGTTAAATGTATAACCAACCCTGCAAAGGCACTGCAGGGTGGTTTTTTTGCTAATTTTTCTTTTTATGAAAATTCAGTAAAGCTATAATCAACATGCCGAACATAAGCATAACGCTCATGGACTCATATATACTCATAGCCTCACCTCCTTAGTAAAAGGAGGCATACCACACCTGCAACAGTCTCTATCCAATTCTACCATAATATGGTATTAATCTACAATATTAATATTACTGCTTAATAAGTTCATCATCCATTTATATTTTAAAATCAGCAATCTGCATTATCTGCAGCATAACGGGTCCGCACTCACGACGTCCCTGAACCCGTCAATCTTTAGTTGAAAGACTCAGACCTAATTACCACACACTATTAGTGTAAAACGCGTGAGTATTGTGTTAGGTGAAGGACCATGCCTACGAATCAGATAAGAAAAAGATATAGACCCAAAATATACTTTTCTATGAATATCAATCGTTAATATTCTTGTTTATAGTCCTTCTAACCGACAAAAGCATTGGATTAGAATACTTTTTCCAGAACTTGTTGGCATACAAATTTGCTGTTTCAAAATCAACATGTATACTTTTTATATCATTGTTATTACAATAATCAAGTATATTTTGTAATAGCTCTTTACCTAATCCCCTGCCTCTGTACCCTGGCTTTATGTACACACCTATCTCATCAATCAAGCCATTATTTCTTATAGACAAATCAATAATGTTATCCCTTTGGGATACACTTATATTAATAAATCCTACTGCGTTATTACCTTCCCAAGCAATAAATACACTGCCCTTTTGTACAATTTCTGATATATCATTTCTTGAATATATATCTCGTTTAAGGAAAAGTGGAGCTGAACTATAATATTCTCTTGATTCTTCTACTAAATTATATAATATTTCTATGTCCTGTAATTCGGCTTTTCTAATATCATATTCTGAATTACTATTTATCTTTATATTTGTACAGGTAAATGCATCAATTAAGTAGGAACCAAAACCTAAGTCATATAAAATACCTCTTAGTTTAGTATCATTATAGTTTATTGTCCACATATGATTATAGATATTCCTGCCTACCCACTCTTTTGAAATATTACTATATAAAAGTAAGTATGCTTCTTCCTTATACTCATCAATGGCAGCATGTGCAATTGATGGACAAAATGCTGACTTTTCACCATTAAACGGAAATTCATCATATGTTAAGTATCCAATTAAATTGTTATCTGACTTCACAACAATAGCAGTCCTATCTTCTACTTTTCTTTTCAAAAATTCTTCTATACCTATTGTATTTTTAGTCCAGATAGAAGGGAATGATTCATCGCTGCTGCAATATAGTTTATATTGCTCTCCCCAAATTTTAATTGCTTGGGCAATGTCGGATTCTTGCATCTTACTTGTTATAAGTTTTTTGATCATGTTTCTCTCCTTAAATAAAAATACATGCATTGACATACTTATTTAATCCACTCAGGGCTCATACTCTTTACATAGTCTGTCGCCTAACGGTTTCGCACTCACGGCACCACTGGACCGGACCCACAAAGCCCCGCATAGCAACAGAATCATGGACGCGTCGCCTTTAGGCCTCAATTTGTCCAATGTAAATGCTGTTAAATAAACTATTTTTTAAACCACACCAATGATGCTCCTGCAGATTTTCTTTTTATACTTCCCATAGCTATTTCACTCCTAATCTTTCTTAATCCGCTCTGATAATTATCATCAGAAATCAGATGTAACATTGAATAGCCTTTCTTCTCTACTAATTCAATATATTCTTTACCAACCTCAATCTCTTTTCCTTCCCCAATTACTATTACATCGACTAATCTCAGTTTGTTTTTCTCAGCATTAAATATTATCTCTTCAATATCCGGATATCTTTGTTTATCAATTATTGCTGTTTCTGGAAAAAACTCAGAAGTATAGCGAAGATCTATCTGTTTATGTGACTGCGTAACTATACATACTCTCCCACCTGTTTGCAATACTCTAAATATTTCGTAGAACATTTTGTTGATATCTTGTATATGATGTATAACATCTGTCATGTAGATAAATGAAAAATAATTATCTTCAAATGGTAAATTACAAGCATCTCCTAATACAAAAGTTATTTTACTGTTTTTTTCTTTAGCTTTACTAAGCATTCCTTCTGAAGCGTCCAGACCATAAACTTTTGCGCCTGTTATTCTTTCCATTAAGTTTGTATAATTTCCAGTGCCACATCCTATATCTAATATGGTTGTACCTTCACAAATTTCAATACCGTGCAATAAACTATGCAATTCTTCTATTTCTTCTTCTCTCACTTGATCGTAAACTTTGCTGATACTGTTGTAATCTACTTTCAACATTAGCGTCCCTCCATAAATAAAGTTAGTATTAGCGGTAACCGTTTAACTAATGGCAGCACCCAAGACATGCATGCTTTTTGCAACTGCCGCCGTGCCGCCGAGTGAGGGCATTGTTAGGTGGTGGGTAATGCCCTTCAACGCCTTACTAATCAACTTTGTATACTGCTTCCGGTATCCGAGACCTGACATATGTCGATTATGTGAATATTGTCTCTTCCGGGTCTTAATCTCTGACAAACGACCCATAGGAGTTTGTACCCTATAATAGACTGTTTATAGCAATTACAAACTTTTCAATGCCTTGCTCAATATTTTTTATCAATGAAGCCTGTTCCTCAAAATCATGTGTGGATGTCAATGTATATTCTATTATGGCGTCTTGATTATTATCATCATGAAACACAGTAATATTATCTGAAATGTTACTTTTAAGAATAGACTCATATCTCTTTGCGATATCTCTATTACGAGCGGAAAGCCATTTTTCAAAGGATCTCTTTGCGTGTAAGTAAACAATGGCAAATTTTAATCCTTTATCTTTAAGTGTTGTTGTGCTTACTGAAAAATAGCTCATGTCCATATAGCCTTGATATAAACTGCCTATGTCGTAATGCGGATATTTTTTTATAATGTCTGCTCTCAATTTGCCGATAAACTCTAATATCCCTTTGTACGCAGCTTGTATTTCGCCCTGCTGCAAATGGTATGTGTACTTATCTATTAGTCGATTCATAGTTTTCATCACTTCACTTCCTTATAAATTTCCATTTACAAAATATTAAACTAGTAAATTTTAAGGGGCCCCTCAGAGACTAACCGCCACCCTAATTCTATCTTCCATTAACCAAAAACTGTACTACTGTCTCTATAGAACCTTCAAAATCATCAAAAATATCAAAATAAGCAATGTTGTAAGTTGAACACTCACTTCTAATCTCACAACTCTGTGATATCAAACTCTGCACCTCTTCAAAAAGTTGACCCCGAGTGTAATGCCCCAGCCAATCATTTTCTGTGAGTTTGCTATACTTTGATAACTCATTGCACTTTACTTTTGCATCTTAGGTAAAGCATAGTAACCTCTCAATAATATAAAATTCAAAATCAGCGCTTAGGTTCATCACTCCATCTGCCCCCTATTACATCTAACGGCTCCGCACTCACGACACCACTGAACCGGACCCACAGAGCCTTTCCCTAGTATCTTACTACACCGTTTCCGGTACCCGGGACCTGACATGTGCCGCTTAAATAAATATTGTCTCTATTGGGTTCAAATCTCTGACAAACTCTGCATGGGAGTAGGAATGATGTGTCTGATTATAATTGAGATAATTGTTATAATCCTAGCCTGTTCTCTTTTATTTCTTCCTTATTTAAATTCATAGTAAATTTATAATGAAAGTTATGCATACCTTGTTTTTCATAAAAGTTATGTGCTCTTGATCTTAATTGATTACAACAAACCTCAATTTGAAGACACTCACTGTTTTTCGCAATTTCAGATGCTTTCTCAAAAAGTTCCTTCCCTACCCCTTTAGAACGGTATTTATCCATTACCGCCAATTCTAGAATTTCTGCAATTTTTGCTGTATGATGAAGTTGATACTCTATCCGAAGATTTAAACAGCCAATGACAGTTCCGCTATGTTCCGCCACAAGGCAGAAATACCTATCATCTTCAAGATATTTTTTAAAGACCTCTTGAAATTTCTCATAATCCAATTTTGAATTTTCCATATCGCAAATCAAATCATATATAACCTCTATATCAGACGGTTTTGCTATTCTATTAGTCATCTTTCTCATCTCCATTTCTCATTAGCATCCCTGAACCGGACCTGCAGAGCTATTCCCCAAAGCGGTGGTGACACCCGGTGATGGGGTGTGACAGTGCCCAAGGCACGCATGCTCCCTGACGCCGCCCACTGTGCCTCAGCGTGAGGGTTTTGTTACCTGCAGTATAACGGCTATTGCCGCTATTTCGTGAAAGTAATAATTCTATATGCATTATTTTATTGTTAAGCTAATGGATTCTTATAAAAGTAAAATAATATACCAATGGTCAAAATCAACCCACCAAGAAACCATGTTGGTATTCCCCACACATCATTCTTTTCTCTTCTTACATAAGTATCATATAGTGAAAAAAATATAATTAGCAAACCTGCAACAATCTCGGTTATC
>JAGOLK010000106.1 GCA_017994115.1 Clostridia bacterium
TCATAGAATTTTTTCGTATAATTTCAAAATCCCTGTCTTCCAATCTGGGATTATAGACAAAATTATCATAAAATATCTCTACGTATGTTTCGCCGTCATTTCCGTATATTTCCGCTCTCAGGGGCACAATTTCCGACCTGTCTATCCAAAGCTTCTCAAATTGCATGTATCTGTTCGGCTCGGGAATCTCAAATTCTGCAACAATACACTCCTTATCCCCGTATTTCTCATAGCTGATTTTTATTTCATCGGTTTTTCTGATATGCTCCATAAATGAACCTATGAAGCTGTTATATTCCACTGACCCTGAGAAATCTTCAGTTACAAAATACTGATTTATTCCGGGATGATATATATAAGAGCTGTGTCCGTTATATATAGTCACTTGTCCTTGAAGCTCCCTCGGTGCCAAAACTTCTACCCTGTACTTGTCCGGACTTTTATAGGAATGCTTCAGCCTGTATTCCATTGTACTTCTGTTGTTTGTGACCTTCATAACAACATCGCAGGTATAGGCCTCCAGCTTCAAGAGCCTCCTGCCGGCTTCCCCGAAGTTCTTTTTCTGCTTTATCATTCCGCAGCCGGTTAAACCTGCACATACAATAATGAGCACGCAAATAATCCTACGATACACAATATACCCTCCTGTTACTCCATATCGTATTATTTATACATTATTGTATGTGAAATTTTTTTATTAATGAATATTCTTTCTTGCCTCTTCATGGCTTTGAAAAAATAAATCCTCAATAACCATGCCTTCCCTTTCCATGGAAACTTCCGCCACTGCGGTAGCTGTAGCAAATTCCCTGGAATGGGATATGGTTACATGTATTATCCCGATTCCGTTATCCTCTATAAACTGTTTGACATTGCCCTCAAAACGGACTATGGGCTTTCCGACCGGGCCTCTCAGGATTTCGATATCCTTCCACCTAAAACCTCTTAATCCCGTTCCCAGCGCCTTAAGCACAGCTTCCTTTGCAGAAAAACCTCCCGCAATATGCTGTGCTTTCATATCTTTTTTCTTGTAAAATTCCAGCTCCTGTGCGGTAAACAATCTTTCAATAAATCTCGGGCTTCTGGATATTGCCTTCTTAATTCTTTTTATTTCAACAATATCAGTCCCAATACCGAATATCATTATATCACTCCCGTATTTCAGCACATTCATAATGCACTTTAATTGTATATATTCTACAATAAAATCCTATATCCTCTCATTAACCGTATATAATAATAAAAAAACAAAGGTCAATTCCGCCGCTGCAGCAGAATCAACCCTATATGCTCCTATGGCAAAAAGCTTTCATCCAGGCTTTCCATCTCGTCCGCTCCAATCATTCCATGAATAAATAAATACAGCTTGTTTACCCTTTCCTCCATATCCGCCTTTTTCTGTATCAATTCCGCCAGCTTCTGTCTGAGATCGTTCACCTGCTCCTGGCACTTCTCCGACTCCGAACGGCTCTCATTTATAAGCTCGTAGGCCCTCTTGATAGTTTCCTTCAGAAGCTGCGTATTCATATCATTTATTTGTTTAGGGATAGATTCCAGTTCTTCTAAAAGTACCGGAATCTTCCTGTTAATTTCTTTTATTTCTTTCTCCGCTTCCTCCATTTTGGATAAGGCGGTCTTGTCGTTATTTTCATTTATATCCTTTGAAAGATATAGTATTTTATTCATAACCATTTTTTTTCTTTTTTCCAGATTATATAACTCGGAATCACATTCCTTATTCCTGGCAATAAGCGCTTCCAATCTGGCTATAATTTTTTGCATGCTTCTGGACTTGTTTCCGGAAAATAGCTGTATCCACTCCGGTACGTAGATGAGTGTCGGAATTTTATTTCTTCTTACAATATTGTCTTTAAAATTAATGTCTTTGCCCATAGGTATTCTCTCCATTTCGTACAGCATATCCATCCGTATATCATGAAGAACATTATAAATTGCCAAAAATTATTGTATTAAATTAATTTTACTATAAAAACAAATATAGTCAAATGCTTTTCATATCCGCTTCCACTGCGCTGTATGTTTTATAGCCGCCGCTCAGATTTCTTACATTATCGAAACCGTTTTGCATCATTATCCTTGCCCCTATATAAGAACGCAAGCCCACCTGGCAATTGACAATAATCTCTTTGTCCCTGGGTATCTCCTTAAGCCTGCTTCTTATTTGATCCAGGGGAATATTCACCGCATTTGGGATATGCCCCTTCTGATATTCGGAAGGTTCCCGCACATCCAAAAGAAATGTCCGGCTTATATCCGCATTCATTGCCTCATACCAGTAAGCCGTCTTGACATCCCCGTTCAAAACATTGCTTCCGACATAACCGGCCATGTTTACAGGATCCTTTGCGGATGAGAAGGGCGGAGCATAAGCAAGCTCAAACTCCTGCAGGTCATGTACCGTCATCCCGTGCCTTACTGCTATCGCAATATCATCTATCCTCTTATCCACGCCGTCGTATCCTGCTATCTGAGCACCCAATACCCTGCCCTGAGGGGTATAGACAAGCTTTATCGCCATTGCGCTCCCCCCAGGATAATAGCCTGCGTGAGAAGCTGAGTGTGTGATAGTAGTAATATAGTCTTTACCCGATTCTTTGCCAAGCTTCTTAAGGGCCTTCTCATTAACTCCCGTTGATGCCGCAGCCATATCAAACACCTTTGCAATTGCCGTCCCTTGTGTTCCTTTATAAGTTTCCCTTCGTCCCGCAATATTGTTTGCCACTATTCTTCCCTGCTTGTTTGCAGGCCCTGCAAGGGGTATCAATGCCGGGTTGCCGCTTATGTAGTCTGTTACCTCAACGGCATCTCCCAAGGCGTATATGTTCGGGTCGGAGGTCTGCAGATACTCATTTACCTTAATCCCTCCGGTAACCCCTATTTCAAGGCCCGCCTCTCTGGCCAGCGTGTTATTGGGCTTTACGCCTATAGAAAGTATTACCATATCCGCAGATATTCTCTTACCGCTTTGCAAAACCACAGCTGTCCTGTTTCCCTCAGGTTCAAAAGCCTTAACCCCGTCCTTCAGGTGAAGTCCGCAGCCTTTGCCCCTTATATGATTATGAACTATGGCAGCCATTTCATAATCCAGAGGTGCCATGACCTGGTCAAGAGCCTCAACAATGTCAACCTTCAAGCCTGCACTATGAAGATTCTCAGCCATCTCAAGGCCTATGAAACCTCCTCCTACCACAACCGCATTCTGTGGTTTTTTCTCATCAAGAAAGGTTTTAATTGAATCGGTATCGGGAATATCTCTCAAGGTATATATATTGGGGCTGTCTATGCCCGGTATAGGAGGCTTGATAGGAAAAGCGCCCGGTGAGAGCACAAGCACATCATAGCTTTCCTCATAGATGCTTCCGTCTTTTATGCTCCTGACCCCAACTGCCTTTCGCTGCCTGTCTATTTTTATTACCTCCGAAAGCTCTCTCACATCTATGTTGAATCGGGCTTTCATAGCCTCTGCAGTCTGCACCAGAAGATTCTTCCTCTCTTTTATTGCCCCTCCTATATAATAGGGAAGGCCGCAATTGGCAAAGGAAATATAGCTCCCCTTCTCAAACATTATTATCTCTGCCTTCTCATCAATTCTCCTAAGCCTTGCGGCTGCGGATGCTCCCCCTGCAACTCCTCCTACTATAAGCACCTTTTTGTTCATATCCATGCCTCCTTGTATTTTTTTCTCACTGTACGTATTCAAAAAATTATATACTTCAATTTATATACCCATGGGGGGTATGTATATATTATATTTTTATACTTAACGGTTGTCAACATTTTTATAATTATTTTGCGCAATAAACCAATAACCTCTTCATAAATTCTTCATATTTATGATATAATATTAATGTATACCTATGGGGGGTACATATTAAATTTGAGCGCAGGTGATTAAATTGAGCAACATATCACTTATACTGGCTTTTTCGGCAGGGCTTCTGTCCTTTCTTTCCCCATGCGTGCTGCCTCTGGTACCCGCCTATATAACTTATATTACCGGGTCTGCTATTGCCGATCTTAATACCGGAAGGGCAAGACTTTATGCCCTGTATAAATCCCTGG
>JAGOLK010000034.1 GCA_017994115.1 Clostridia bacterium
TCAGGAAGGTCATAGTGAAAATCCTTAAGTTCCATACCGTGCTCTCTTTCTATTGTACTTTTGCGTTCTGATAGTAGTGTTCCAATATTTTCTGATAGTTATAACCTGCTTCAGCCATACCTTTTGCACCATATTGGCTCATCCCCAAACCATGCCCGAAACCCTTCCCGTCAAAGGTATATTTGTCGGGAATCACATTATAGGCTTTAGTATCGTTCATCCCTTTAACGCTTACCTTGTTCTCCTTGCCTTTTACTATTGTTTTTCCCGATGCAGAAACAACGTACATATTTGAAGTTCTTCCTTTTTCGGAAGAATTAAAAAGGGAACCCCTTACAAAAATATCAGCATCCGTTTTCAAATCGTACCATATGCTCTTAAGAAGCCTAGTACCCAATATGCTCCTTATCTTTTCCTTCTCGAAAACTTTCGTATCCTTGGAGCCCTTTATCTCCAGCTTGGTCACTCTCCCGAATTTACTGCACTCCAAAATTCCGACATCGCTTATTTCACCCAAATCTATACCGGCTTGGGCAAGCTTTTCTTTCAATTCAGCCCTGTTCATTTCAACCGTCCAATTGTCATAGGGGCTTCCGAGGCTGTATTTATCTTCCACCCCTCTGATATAATCAGTTTTTGCACCCCAGACATTTTCACTGTCTTCAGTGTGCCCTCCGCTGCTTGAGTGGTAAAAAGCGGATATAAGCGCACCATTATATGTAATTACTTTGCCCTTGGTGGCATTTACAGCTTCTGTAGCAGAATCGTTTTCCTGGGCCAATCCGTTATATGCCTGGCAGTGCTCAGTACTGCAAAGGTCGAAGCCGTGAGCACTATGCCTTCCCATAGTCACCAGCGCAAAGTTCCTTGCCGCCACTGCCTGTGCCTTCAATGCTTCTATATGCCAGGAGGCCGGCATCTCAGAAGGAACAACACTATATAAATAGTGGTCAAAGGGAAGCTCATTTATCACTGTGACATCACTTTCTTCAAGGCTTTGCATTATTATGCCCCCCCTGTATTTCTTCCCTTTATACTGCAGTGAACTTACTTTTCCATTGACCTCCTTAGGCATGACCTTTACTTTTTCCTCACTGTTCAATAACAGCATAAGCTTTCCGGTAGTATTGTCAATAATCTGTATTCTCTTCTTGTCAGGATAAACAACGGAATAGTTTAAATCACTTGCTTCCCTCTTCATAATCTTTATCTGTTCAAGACATTCGCTTTCATCAAGATACAGCTGTGACCACACCATCCATCCCTCTTCATATGCAAGAAATACGGACTGGGTAATGGATGACACCTGTTTTAAGACTTGCAGGGCGGCTTCTGCATCAGCATACACCCCCCCTATTTGTATATGATAGGGGCCGACTACTTCACCCTCGTATTTGGCTGCCCGGACATAGTTTATTTCACATTCCTTGCCGTTGATTATATTATAGTATTCATCCCTGCGGACCTTTACGCCGTTAGGGTTTTTCACTTCAAGCAAATTCTTGTATGAACCGTTCTCAAGAACAAGAATATTCATCCCTGTCTCACTTCCGAGAGTAAAAATATTTGCCTGGGATTGTCCAAAGCTCAGGCCGATTCTAATTGTCTCAGGAACTGCAACATCAGCATGCAAAACAGTAAACATAACTGAAGCAATTATCAAATAAAGTACTGCAAATTTTTTTGACTTCATAAGCACAACTCCTTTTATCACGCATTCCTTGCACTATCTGCGAATAAAACTGAATACTATCGTCAATATAATACTTGCAAGAATACAGGTTACTATCGGAAAATAAAATGTAAAATTCTCTTTTTTTATATAAATATCTCCCGGAAGCCTCCCAAGGCCCAGTTTGCCGCCAAAGTACAGCAATGTCCCGAAGATAACCATTCCAATTCCAAATACTATTATTATTTTGGCAAAATATTGAAAGTTCATTTTCGACCAGCCTTTCTCCCGGGCATGTATCTGTCCCTTTCGCTGTAAATGCAGCCGCAGTAAGGCTGCCTGTACAAGCCCAGCTCCTTTGATTTTTCAACACCCTCTTTGAAGCCTTCCCTGAAATCCTTATACAGGAATTCCACTCCGTATTTCTTCCCTGCTTCCTCTCCTATCTTCCTGATAAGGTCATGCTTCTGGAAGGGGCTTACCAGAAGTGTAGTGGTAAAAGCATCAAAACGGCCTGATCTTGCAACAGAAGCGGCTCTCTCCAACCTATCGGCATAGCACATAATGCATCGCTGCCCTTCGCGGAAAGCTGCATTCCTGAGAAACTCATCCAAATTATATTCATCGATGGTAATCAGCTTGTAACCTGATTTGTCCGCAAAATCCCGGGCTGTGTCCAGTCTTTTCTTATACTCCGTATAAGGATGTATATTGGGGTTATAGAATAACCCTGTTATTTCATGCTCCCTGCTCAGAACCTGATGAGGATAAACGGCACATGGGCCGCAGCACATATGCAGCAGCAGCTTCAATACTCTCACTCCTGATTAATCTTTTTTTATTCCAAAATGCCTGTATGCGGAATTTGTTGCAACCCTTCCTCTTGGTGTCCTGTTAATAAAGCCGATTTTAAGAAGATATGGCTCGTAAACATCCTCAATTGTACCGCTGTCTTCACCTATGGATGCTGCAAGAGTATCCAAACCTACCGGCCCGCCGTCAAATTTGTTGATAATGGTAAGCATCATCTTTTTATCAATTTCGTCAAGCCCCATGTCGTCTATTTCAAGAAGCTTCAATGCCCTGTCGGCAGTTTCCTTGTCAATGACTCCGGAAGCTTTGACCTGGGCAAAATCCCTTACCCTCTTCAACAACCTGTTGGCAACCCTTGGAGTACCTCTGGACCTTCTTGCTATCTCAAAGGCTCCGGCTTCATCCGTATCTATCTTCAGTATCCTTGCAGACTGTTTAATTATCTTGTAAAGCTCTTCATCAGTATAATATTCCAGCCTGCAGATTACTCCAAACCTGTCTCTCAGAGGTGCAGTAACCATGCCTGCTCTTGTAGTAGCACCGATCATAGTAAATCTCGGCAAATCAAGCCTGATTGAGCGGGCACTGGGCCCCTTTCCTATTATTATATCCAGAGCATAATCTTCCATGGCAGGGTACAGTATCTCTTCAACACTTCTGTTCAGCCTGTGTATTTCATCGATAAAAAGTACATCATTATTATTAAGATTGGTAAGAATTGCTGCCAGGTCCCCGGGCTTCTCTATGGCAGGCCCGGAGGTGATTCTTATGCTTACGCCCAGTTCATTGGAAATAATATTGGCAAGAGTTGTTTTTCCAAGTCCCGGAGGTCCGTAAAGCAGGACATGATCCAAGGTTTCCTTCCTCTTATTCGCTGCTTGTATGAAAATGCTGATTTTCTCCTTGACAACCGACTGTCCTATGTATTCTTTTAGGGATTTGGGCCTCAGGCTGGTATCAATCTCTATATCATCTTCTATTATCTTTGGGGTTATCAATCTGTCTTCCATTGTATTTCCTCACTTTATCAGTTCAATATCACTTCATAGTCCCAAGCTGCCTCAATGCTTCCTTAATTAGGATATCGATAGGTTTGTTTGTATCCTTTAGTTTCATCACCGCATTTGCCGCTATAGAATAATTATATCCTAAAGCGGTCAAAGCTTCAATTACTTGGGATATCTCATCGCTCCCGCCGAAAACCCCGATTGCTCCCACTGCGCTTTCCGTATCTATTTTGTCTTTCAATTCAAGTATTATCCTTTCTGAAATCTTCTTTCCGATACCCTGCGCTTTTGAAAGCTTTGCTATGTCCCTGCCCAATATGGCTGCTGCCAGTTCCGATGCCTTATATTGATTCAAAAGGGAAGCTGCAGCCTTTGGCCCTACTCCGGATACCGATATAAGCAGTTTGAACATCCCAAGCTCTTCCCTTGTAGCAAACCCATAGAGTACCAGGTCATCCTCCTTGACTATCAAGTGTGTGAAAATCTTTGAAATTTCACCCAGCTTAAGGCTTTTCATTGAATTCTGCGAAGTAAACACCCTATAGCCCAAGCCTGAAATGTCAATTACGGCATAATCCTCTCCGATATAGTCCACTCTTCCGCTTAAATACTCATACATTGTACTTCACCCCTACACTCTGAATTGTTCCGAGAATTTTGACGAATTGCCGTGGCAAATTGCAACAGCCAAAGCATCTGCGACATCATCAGGCTTCGGTATCTCCCCAAGATTCAGTATTACCTTCACCATCTGCTGCATTTGGTTCTTATCAGCCCTTCCATAGCCTACTACAGCCTGTTTGACCTGAAGAGGGGTATACTCATATACCTGCACACCGGATTTTGAGCCGGCCAGGACAGCTACTCCCCTTGCATGTCCGACTGTGAGAGCCGTCTTGATATTTTTGTTGAAAAACAGCTCTTCAATGGCAAAGGCATCCGGGTTATACCTTTCAATAATATCAATAAGCCTGTCATATATTATAGTAAGCCTTGCGGACATGTTTATGCCTGCATCTGTGGTAATCGCTCCATAGTCAATAACAGTGAATCTGTTTGCTTCATATTTTACAAGTCCATAACCCAGTATTGCAATACCCGGGTCTATGCCTAGTATCAACAATAGATATCCACCACCAAACATATATTCGCTATATTATACTATAACTTTTTTTGGGAAGAAATGCAACAGGGCAGCAGAATTGCCGCCCTTGAATTAATGGACATAAGAAGAATGGATTGTGTTATTTAATTGCTGAAGCCCTCCAGGGTCTGCTCCTTCTGCTCCTCTGTATCTACCACTATCCCCCCCTCAAGGGCCTGCTGATCCTCAGGAGTGAGCGGTGCTGCGGAAATGTCTGTTTTTTCCTGCAGGGTTTTCTGCCCGTTCTCATCATATACATAAATCGCGATGTACCCGCCGTCCACTCCTATTATATAATGGCTGGGGCAGTAAGTATCAATATTCCTGCTGAACTCAATTACAGGAGGCGAATAACCGGAAAGGTGCCAATGGTTGTATTCTTCTTTCAACTGCTGCTCATTCATATTTATCTCATCGCTTTCCGCCTGAACAGCTTTTTCTACAGTATGCTTGCAAGAACTGTAGTATGTCTTGAAAATCAGCTGAGTATTCGGTGTAGGAAAATCTATTTCTGAAATATTTGCTGTCTCCTCTGTATTGCTTTCGGCATTAACCTCTTCATAGGGCTTTCTGACTGTTGTCGGATTAATCAGGCTGTCAGGTATCTGAAGATTGGCTGATGGCTGATTATCAGGATTATCTAAAGCTTCAGGGATATCAGAATTGAAAAAATACCCGACCGCAAATGCGGCAGAAATCAGTATTAGAAAGACCGCAGCCAGCAGATACCTTCTTTTGCGTCTGATGCTTCTATCTTCAAACATAATTATCCCTCCATATTGTTCTGGAGGGTATTATTTCCAAAATTTATATTTTTATACCTATATATACAATAATATTCTTTTACCTGCCTATTAAGCTATATCATTTTCAGGCTTGTCATGTTGTCATTGGATACAAAAAGATCCGTTATGTCCTTGCTGCCATTCTTCATATTCACAATGTAGTTATTCTCCTTGCCGTCAACCGTTTCAACATGAATCTTGTAGTCTTCAAAAACATCCAGCCTTTCGTTTTGACCGAATATTTTATTGAGACTTCTTCCGGTTACAATCTTTTCATACGCTTCATTCCCCCATTCTAAAACCTCCAGTCCTATTTATAAATACATAAATATTTTTAGCTTTGTTGGAATAAATATACCTGCCGATACTTCAGATGTGTATCAGATTTGTGTTATTTCAGATACTATTCGTTATTAGTTATTGTAAATGAGGGTTGATACTATGACAGGATTGGGCTTCGCGTGCATCTCAAAGAGCTTGAAGGAAAACGGCAGATTCAGGACAATGAGCGTAAAAACCTATAATAGCCTGAAACCCGATGAAAGGATGAAGAGACTTAGAGCCATAGCCGTGGATAACCTGTACAACACCTGCAGGATTATACTTTGGTGCATTGAAAACAGTATAAGCCTGTATCGGTTAAGCTCGGACCTTATACCCCTGGCAGTCTACATCCCTGAATGGGAATGGTGGGAAGACCGGGATATAAGGAACATGTGTGAAAAGATAAAGGAGATTGTTGATGAAGGCAAAATAAGAATCAGCATGCATCCCGACCAATTCTGCGTGCTTAACTCAGACAGGGCTGAGGTAGTAAAGGGAAGCATTGCAATTCTTGAACACCATAACAAATTGTCAAATATGGTGGGAAACAGGATTCTTGTAATTCACGCAGGCAGCGGCACCGGAGGCAAAAGTAAAGCAATTGAAAGGTTCATCAAGAATTTTAACATGCTCGATGAAGATATTAAGAAAAAAATTGCAATTGAAAACGATGACAAGGTTTTCAATGCAGAAGATGTTCTGTACCTTTGTGAGCATCTGGGAGTACCGATGGTACTGGATATCCACCATCATAAATGCAACCATGAAAAAGACAACCTGCCCCAGCTGATGGATCGTATAAAAAGCACCTGGAAGGGGAAAAGGCCAAAGGTGCACCTGAGCAGCGGAAAAACCTGCCCTACCGACAGGCATCACGCAGATTACATTGATTTTGAAGATTACAGGCAGGCAGCGGAACTCGTTAAAAATGAATTTGATATAATGATGGAATGCAAGGAAAAAGACCTGGCAGTACTTAAGATTCTCGCATACTGCATCTGATTTCAAGATATACTGTACAAACATCCTTGAATATAAATTTAATGTTAAAGCAAAATGTTTAAAACAATGAAGGTATTATAGGAGGATGTTTGACGTGTTCATAAATGGAAAAATCCCGCACCTTTTACAGCAGGCCATACTCATGGCTGCTTTCACATTATTGAAGTTCTCTGCCTTGTACCACTTTGCCGGAAAGCCTCAGGATATGCTTTCTGCAGCTTTAAGGACATCTGCGCTCCTGATTGCCATATATGTATTAACCAACCTGGTCATAGGAAGAAAAAGCTTCTTAATCAGAATAGCCTTTCATGAATTTCTGGCTCTCATTGTATTGGCAGATATGCTTTATTACAAACAATTCAATATACTGCCGGAAGTTGCAGACCTGCAGTTTCTGAAAGTCCTGCCGACAATATGGGACAGTGTAGGATTTCTTTTTTCAGGGATACACCTTCTGCTTTTCGCTGATGCCCTGATATTGATGATCCATCAATATGCCCTAAACAGACAGGAAAAGGCTTCATGTCCAGGGATACTGCCCTCTGTTATCGCTGCTGCGCTTTTATTTACAATTATATTCACAGACTTCTCTTTAAGCGATATAAAAAGCAGTGGCCAGGCCTATGAAAAATTCGGCCTGCTGCATTATCATATTTCACAAGTTCCGGGCGTATTGCAATCCAGCAGCAACAGCAGCAGCCGGAATATCGGCAAGGCTCAGATTTCGACAGAGGTTGAGGAAGCTGCTAAAGAGCCCAGGTGTTTTGGGATTGCGAAGGGCAGAAACGTTATTGTAATACAGGTGGAATCCCTTCAGGATTTTGTCATAAATATGCATTATGAAGGTCAGGAGCTTACGCCGAATCTGAACAAGCTGCTTTTGAAAGACACAATATACTTCAACCGTTTCTATCAGCAGCTGGGAAAAGGAAATACTTCGGATGCTGAATTTGTCACCCAGAATTCCCTTTATCCTTCTATGGATATACCTGCATACAGAAAATATGAGAATAACAGATTTATGGGGCTCCCTATGATTATGAGAGAAACAGGCTACGGCACCTATGCCTTTCATGCGTATAAGCCGGACTTCTGGAACAGGCAGAATATGTATCCCATGCTTGGTTTTGACCGCTTTATAAACATGAACGACTTTAACCTTAACGAGACATTTGGTATGGGCTTAAGCGACAAGGAATTTTTTGAGCAATCAGCCGCATACCTCAGCACTGCCAATCAGCCTTTATACTCTTTTCTTGTTACTTTATCCAGCCATCACCCTTTCGGGCTCCCGCAAAAATACAAGAAAATACAGCTGCAGCCGGCACATAAGGATACTTTGTTCGGGCGCTATATTCAGGTAATTAACTACACTGATGAGGCTATCGGGCTTTTTCTCGAAAAACTGAAAGAATACGGCTTATATGAAAATTCAATAATAGCATTATATGGAGACCACCGGAGCATTCCCAACGGCGTCCCTGAAAACGACAAGCTGATGTCGGAACTCTTGGGCCATGAATACACCTTTGATGAGTCTCTCAATGTGCCGCTTATAATACATATTCCGGGAAGCAATATAAAAGAAACCAACACAATAGTCGGAGGGCAAATGGACTTTCTTCCCACTATGCTGAATCTGCTGGGAATAAAAGAAATACGGCCAAAGCTTTTCGGACAGGATCTGCTAAATGCTGAAGACGGATTTGTGGCATCTCAAACCGGTATGATTAAGGGTTCCTTTATAGACGATGAGAAAATATTTGTGATGTCAAGAGACGGTGTATTTGAGAACAGTACCGCCTGGAAGCTGGATACCCGTGAACCCGTTGACCCGGAGCTCTGCAGAAATGGATATGAGAGGGCATTGAGGGAGATAAAAAAGTCTGAATACATTCTGACAAACGATCTTATTCATGAGTTTATTACATTGGGTAAAAGCCATACAACTTTCAGCGGAGCCATAAAGGCCGCTTCGGGCTATATAGAAAGGATTGCGGCGCTTTTCAAGAGTATTGTTGAATAAAAGCGGCCTCAAAGCCGCTTCTATTCATCCTCCTGCCATAAGGTGAATACATTTCACATCGTCGCCATCTTGAATTATGGTGTTTTTAAACTCTTCGTCCCTAATAAATTGTCCGTTGATCTTTACAGTTATCCTAGCGTATGCATATTTTTTCAGTTCCAAGAGCTTTGCAACTGTCATTCCCTCTTCCCATGGGAATTCTTTGCCATTTACAGTAATCATATTGTATCACCTTCAACATGTTTTTTTATATCCCTTGCTGCCTGCATTTCATCCTAATTATATCATTTGCCTTTTATATTTTCTACTTGTTGACTTGAATTATATCCTCCCAATGAGCTAAAGGAATAATTTACTTGAAGCAAGCATTGTCAAAGCATGATAGAATTTACTTGAGTATATACATATTCAGCTTATCAAAAAAACTGGAGGGTTATTATTATGAAGAAATCTATTGTCCTGCTTTCTATCCTGGCCTTGCTGGCTGCCGCGTTTGCAACTGCTGCGGCAAAGCCTTTGAAAATAGGCGATGTTATTGGGAAAATCTATTATACTGATATAAAAACCTATATTGACGGAAAACTCATTGAATCGGTAAATATTGGCGGGAGGACAATGATATCGGCGGAGGAACTTCAGTATATGGGTTATCTTGTAGAATGGAACGGCACTGCAAGAGCACTGAATATTACATCAAACGCATCCCATAATATTTCGGGAAAAGTCGTAATACCTGACGGGAAAGTCGCTCCAAAAGGCGGCTTGACTGTTGAGATCGGAGCTTTGGTCAATGCAAATACCGACCCTTCCGTAGTTGCACGAGGTGCCGGATTTGGATACGGAAAGGTAATCAAACTAGTAATTCCTGAAGGCCAAAGCAGTATAGATTACAAAATATCAGTACCATACAAGTTCGAACCGGAATACTATAGATTAATTCAAGAAAACGGTGAGCTTTCCGAACCTATAAGAAGGCCTGACACTTTGCCGAATTATGTTATGCTTTTCAGATATTCGTATTACCTTGGAACATATAAGGTTGAGCATGGTGATTTCATGGAAGGCTATCTTGATATGAGTACCGGCGATAAAACAGGCGTTGATTATGTTTTCAACAATATTGACCTGAAATAAGTGATGCAAACTGAAAGGAGCAGCACTAATATCCTAATGCTGCTCCTTTACTCATAGAATAATTGTTCATTACTGTCCCGGTTCCTGTTTATCCTTTTTTTTGAATCGGCGAAGGGGTTTGCGGAAAAGGAAATAAGCAGCAGCTATAAAGGGTGATATCGGTAATATAAATGCAATCAGGCTGAGAAGAGATATAACAATATTTATTAATAGGTCTATACCTCTTTTCAATGCAAGCTGCAATTTGTATCCAAGGCTATCCTGGCTGGCAGAATCAATAGAAATCTGGCTCTTTTCAAACCTAATCCGAACTTCGCTGTAAGTTATCTGACGATCAAGATTGGTAATATAGCCCTTTAATGATTCCAGCTCATCAGTAAGACGCCGTATCTCTCTTTCAATTTCCAGAATCTCTGAAACCTTCCAGCCCGGTTTTTGCAATAGATTGCGCATTGTTTCAATTTCAGCTTCCAGATTTTTAATTCGAACCTGAGTATCAAAATAACTGTCTGTTACATCTTCGGTTTTCTTGTTACTGTTAATAATTTTCCCCAAGCTTCTAAGGCTCGAAACAAATGTATCGGCTTTTCCTGCCGGTATCATAACAGTGAGCTGGCCTGAGAATTCGTTTTGAAAGGACTCACGGGTGTATCCGCCTGAAGCCGCTGCCATTGTCTCAGCATCAAGCATGCTTTTTTCAATATTATCCACCCTCATATCCAAAGACAGCATGACTATGAGCTTGCGGTCCGGCATCTGTGAAGGTGCTGGTGACGGCATAGTAGCTGCTGGTTTTTGTTCTCCTGCTGCATAGTCAGCCCGAGATGGTTCTGCCGGTGCAGATTCATTTGCGGCTTTGCCGCTGCAGCCTGCTGATATAATACTTGCGATAATAAGAATAGTAAAAAGGATTAACCCCAAAGACCTTTTTTTCATGATATCACCCCACATATTTAATTATCACCGTTCACATTTCTATTGTTGGATTTGCAAATTAGACGGATTATTCCATATTTTGTTGCGTACCTATGATATATTTTACATTATTTTCATAAATAATGAAATTCCTGAAAAGAACACTTCTGACAACAAAAAAAGATAGCCAAGCAAATGGCTATCCACTCTATAAGTCAACCCACTGCTATTCCTCTTCTTCCTCAGGCAGCTCGGCGTTGTGGTAGACGTCCTGGACGTCATCGTTGTCGTCGAACATATCGAGCATCTTGTTTATTTTCTTTACTGCTTCAGGGTCTGTAACTTCGATATAATTCTGCGGTACCATTGTCACTTCTGCCGAAGCCATCGGGACTCCAAGCGCTTCAAGCTTCTGCCTTACTTCAGAGAAGCGTTCGGGTGATGTAACTATCTCAAAGGAATCCTCTTCAGCAGTAAAATCTTCAGCCCCTGCCTCCAGAGCATGCATCATCAGTTCTTCCTCGTCTGTCGTACCATCGTTTTCTACTATGATTATACCCTTTTTATCAAACATCCAGCTTACAGCCCCACTAACTCCCATGCTGCCGCCGTTCTTGTCGAATATGTGTCTCACGTCCCCTGCCGTCCTGTTCCTGTTTTCTGTAAGTGCTGTTACTATAACTGCTACTCCCCCCGGAGCATAACCCTCGTAGACTATTTCTTCATAGTCCACGCCTTCCATCTCACCGGAGCCCTTCTTTATAGCCCTTTGTATAGTATCATTAGGCATATTGTTGGACCTTGCCTTGGCTATAACATCGGCAAGCTTGCCGTTGGTGCTTGGGTCGGCGCCATTCTTTGCGGCCATGGCAATTTCCTTGCCAAGCTTAGTGAATATCTTGCCCCTCATGGCATCCGCCTTGCCTTTTTTATGTTTAATATTTGCCCATTTTGAATGTCCGGACATATATAAACAACCTCCCTGCTCATAAAATGAAACGTAATTATTATATCATAGAATCTTTTACTATTGCAAAAAACTTCTCTAATCCTGCTTTTCAGATGGTACAAACCTTGGTGCCATTGTTCTCTTATGCTCGCTTCTCTTATTCATGGCGTCCACCTTTTTCTTTATATGCTCCTCTGCTTCTCCTGTGAGTATGTAATTATCAAGCTCCGTATAGGTCATACCCATCTCATTCTCATCGGTTTGATTCTCCCAAAGGCCTGCTGTGGGGGGCTTTTTAATGACTGCTTCCGGAATACCCAGTTTATAAGCCAGATCTACTACTTCGCTTTTTACGAAACTGGTCAAAGGCATGATGTCCGCTCCTCCGTCGCCATATTTTGTAAAGTAGCCTATAGTAAATTCGCATCTGTTCCCCGTTCCGGACACCAGATAATTTCTTAATCCGGCATAATAATATAGTGTAATCATTCTAAGCCTTGACTTGATATTTGCTACTGCAAGCCTTGGATCGCTTTCCCGGACTCCAAGCACAGACTTCATAGAATCAAAGGCTTGATCAAGAACCACCGTCTTTGTTTCCAGGCCTATAGCTTCAGCTACGGCAATTGCGTGCTCCTCATCAATAGGATTGCTGTAGCAGGGCATTATTACTCCCAGTGAATCGGAAGGATATGCTTTCTTGCATAGTGCAGCCACAACCGCAGAGTCTATGCCCCCTGAAAGGCCAAATACAACACCCTTTGCACCTGCTCCTTCAACGGTGCTTTTTATCCATTCCACTGCTTCATTTATCACTGTATCAGCATTTATCATTTGTGTACCTCCAACAAAACAATAGTTTTTCAATCATTGCTGTAGATATTTCCTATCTATAAGTATTATAATAGCATTCATAAAAAATGATGTAAACAATCGTTATAGTTTAATGCAAATATCGTTATAGCATAATGAAAATATCGTTATACTCCAAGTGTTCCTTATTGAGAATTTTTACATGCAATAATAAAACGTGTAATGCAGAGATTAATACTGGGAAACAATAAGTAGATATCAGAGTCATGATGTATCGGAGCTATTATGAAAAATAAAAATGTCCTAAAAACTGCATTAATTGGCTTTGCAGCGGGTCTTGTCAATGGTATATTCGGTTCCGGAGGCGGTACCATCCTGGTCCCGTGCCTTGTATTCCTCATGGGCATTGAAGATCACAAGGCCCATGCAACTGCAATTTCCATAATACTTCCTTTATCTCTTATCAGTTCATTTATCTATTTCAGGTACAATGTGGCGGATCTTTCTCTTACCCTCAAGGTTGCTGCCGGTTCAGTCCTTGGGGCATTATTCGGCTCCTTTGTTTTGAACAGGGTTCCCATCAATACTCTCAGAAAAATATTCGGCATATTCATGATACTTGCTGCCATAAGGATGGTGTTTTGATGCTTACGGTACTTATAGGCTTTGCGTCAGGAATAATAAGCGGTATGGGTATAGGGGGAGGAACCTTGCTGATTCCCGCATTGGTTTTTATAATAGGTACCAAACAGCAAATAGCCCAGAGCATAAACCTGCTGGTGTTTATACCCTCTGCCGCAGCAGCCCTGTTTGTGCATGCGAGAAAGCACAATATTGAAAAAGGCTTGCTCTTTAAGCTTGCAGTCACAGGCTGTGCAGGGGCTGTTATCGGTTCTCTGGCTGCAGTAAATCTGGACTCCGGCATTTTGAAGAAAATATTTGGGGCATTCCTGTTTATAATGGGAATATATGAAATATCCTCCAAGAGCAGAGAAAAAAATACAAAGACCGGAAAGGAGGGCTTCAGATGAAAATCAGAAAATTGATGGCTGCCTATGCTTTGGCGAGAGGTGTGATGAAATACCGTCGGAGCAGGCAGAACAGTCCTGCCGATAAATTCGAAAAATGTGAAAACTATTACAGATGTGATGATGATGAAAAGGACGGAAGAGGAAACTATTAAATCAGCCCTCTTCCAATTTGCTCTCATATTGAAGTATTATTATTGAACCCATTATCAGCAGTATCCCGGCAAGTTGAACAAGCCCCATTCTTTCACCCAGCACAAGAAATGAAAGCAATATTGTTATCGGAAGCTCTGAGGTCGCAACTATGCTTGCCTTATCCGCTCCGATTAATTTTATGCCTTTGTAAAGGAATATAACAGGCAATATCCCTGAAACCACTGCAAGCTCAAAAATGTATATCAAAAGCTCTGAAGTCATTAAAAACTCAAACCTGAAAAAACCCGGATGAAGTATCATTGAAACTGCCAAAGTTGTGAGATTTGTATAGAAAGCAATAACTAAAGGCTCAAAATCTTTAAGCTTCACATCAGCATAAATATTGTAAAAAGCATAAGTACAGCTGGACATTATTCCAAACACAAATCCGATAAGAGGAGTTCCTGCAATACCAATATTAAACACATTAATAACCATAATACTTCCAAAAAAAGCAGCCAGTAATGCTAAATTGCTCGTACGCGTAATCCTCCTGGTTTTTGTAGCCATGAAGTAAATACTTACCAGCACAGGATGGGTAAACAGCAGCATTGAAGCAATTCCCGCATTCAATTTCTCCAGCGCCAGATAGAAAAGGACTGTCGTACACGAGCTTCCAATCAATCCCTGTGTCAGAACCGCCTTTAAGCTTTCCTTCGGAAGACTGAGCTTCCTTATACCCGCTATAACAAAATATATAAGCATAAAAATAAATGATGCCGTATACTGCAATACGAGCAAGTCAAAAATTTTGATCCCGCTATTTATCACAGTCTTGCCTATAACAGCTATTAATGCAAAGAAAAATGCTGCCAATAAAACATAAACATATCCCACTTTGTTCCTGTTCAAAGAATAACCCCCATTACTAAATAATGTATTTTTTTAATCTTCCGAAGCTTATTTCATCAACCACAGCCTTTATACGGATTCCATCCTCTCCGTATTGTTCCTCCGTTACTTCATCTGCACTTTTATATATTTCAGAAACCACACTGCCCTCGGCGTAGGGGATCAACAGTTCCACTGCCCTTGACTGCATAGCCGCAAAGCCTTCTATTAGCGCGAGCAGCCTGGGCAGACCTGTCCTCTCGGAAGCAGAAATAAGCACCGTATTTTCCATATCCTCATACTCCTCCGGAGTGAATTTGCCGGGGCATTTATCAATTTTGTTTATTGCCATAATCGAAGCTTTGTCACCTGCACCCAACTCTGAAAGGACATCAATAACCACTCTTGCCTGGTCTTCATAATCAGGATTGCTTCCATCCACTACATGTATCAGAAGATCTGCATAAACCACCTCTTCCAGAGTTGACTTAAAGGCTTCAATCAAATCATGAGGCAGCTTTCTTATAAAGCCGACAGTGTCAGTTACCAACACTTCCTTTCCGTTTCCCAGAGTTACCCTTCTGGTGGTGGGATCCAAAGTGGCAAACAACTGATCTTCGGCATATATGTCGGCATCCGCAAGGCTGTTAAGCAGCGTAGATTTACCTGCATTTGTATATCCCACAAGGCATACCTGAAAGGCCTTACCTAAAATCCTGCCTTCCCGCTGAAGGTCCCTATGCTTTTTTAACTGCTTAAGCTCGTTTTCCAGATCGTTAAGCCTGTCTCTTATTCGCCTTCTGTCCACCTCCAGCTTTTTCTCCCCGGGGCCCCTGGTGCCGATGCCTCCTCCTGTTCTTGACATTTGCTGCCCCAATCCGATTAATCGCGGCACCATGTATTTTAGCTGCGCCAGCTCTACCTGAAGCTTGCCTTCCCTGGATCTTGCCCTCTGTGCGAATATATCCAGTATCAGCTGTGTCCTGTCTATCACCTTAAGTCCAAGAGCTTCTTCAAGGTTCCTTATCTGTGCACCGGAAAGCTCCTCATCAAATACCGCAAGATTTGCCTCCACTGCCTGGCAGAGAAGCATAAGCTCCTTAAGCTTTCCTTTTCCTATGAAAAAGGCGGTATCCTTTTTATCCCTGCTCTGAACCATCCTGCCAACCTCGCAGCCTCCTGCCGTTTTCAGAAGCTCCCCAAGCTCCTCCAGAGCTTCCTCATCCTCTACTCCTACAAGCACTGCCCGTTCTGTATCGCTGTCGACCTCCTTGCTTGCTTTTCTGATATCCTTCATGGATGCTTCCGACTCGTTGATTATATCAAGAATATTTACCTTCATGAGCCTGTTCAAACTATATGGCCCCATGACAACTGCCCGCAGCTGCTTATCGCTGTCAGTCCCAAGGAAAGCCATAGTGGCATTGGCCATTTCCCCATTGGATACTCCTACTGCCGCCATGATGTCAAATTTCATCCGTTTTAAAGCGGAGATATCCACCTCTGAAAGTCCTGCAAAGCCATTTGGATGTGTGTGCAGGCATCTGATCCCGCTTAAGCTTTCTTCTGACCTTCTGAAATTAAAATCCTTCAGGGTTACTGTGTTTTCATCCCCGATGCTTACATCAACAACCGTGCCTCTTCTGTCTATGTATACTGCAATTTCCTTACCGGTTTCTTCCGTGATATCGCAGATTTCCGCAATTATATCCTCTGAAGCCAGCTGATATTTTTCAACCGTCAATTCTTTAAGAGCCTCCAACCTTTTCAATAACGACTTCTTGATACCTGCCGTATTTTCCATATAATCACCCTTATGCTAATAGTTTGCTATAAGATATTTTAACATACAATTACATGCAATATAACGACGAGAAAAAAATGTTCCCCATCTCTGCGAAATCCCTCCCCTTGTTTGCTGACATGAAATCATATGATTATTCTTAGATAATTGTTGATAAATACTATACTTTTTGTCTATAATTTAAGAAGCGATAAAACACTTTGCGGAGGGTTAAATTGTGAAGCGCGATGAAATATTGACAACTTTGACTGGGGCATTCAGTTTTTCAAAAATAATAACCGTATTTATTGCATTAATATTGGTTTATTGCATTTTTACCTCAGTTTACACTGTCAAAGATAGTGAGATAGGTGTTTTGCGCACCTTTGGAAGTATTACCGAAATAACTCAGTCAGGCATTCATTTTAAGCTTCCCTATCCTGTACAGCAAGCTGATGTAATAAATATCAACAAAGCAAATATTGTAGAAATAGGCGTCAACAATATGAAGCGGAAGAATGAAAGCCTGCAGAAAAACTCCGTACATATGACAGAAGACGGCAATATCCTTTGGGTGTATATGATTGTTGAGTGGAAAGTGTCAGATCCGAAGTCGTATCTTGTAAATTCGGAGAATCCAGATGAAATACTTAAGAATGCAATAATTGCTTCCATAAGATCAGTTATCGGTAATTCAACTATTGATTCGTTGATGGGCAGCGGAAAAATTGATGCACAGATAAAAACAAAAGAACAGCTTGGAAAGCTTATTTCAGCATATAACATCGGCATAGAAATTTCCGATGTAAAAATTCAGGAGGCTTACCCCCCTGCTCAGGTCAAGGAATCCTTTGATAAGGTTTCCGATGCGGTAGCCCAAAGAAATTTATTGATCTCAAAGGCTGAAGATTACAGGAATAAAAAACTTGCTTCAGCAGAAAACGAAGCACGGAAGATTTTATTGGAAGCCGAGGCATATTCGAAAGAAAAGCTCAATAAAGCAAAAGCTGAAACAGCAAAATTTGACAGTCTATATGAAGAATACAAGCTGAGCAAAGATGTTACCAAGGCAAGGCTCCTTATTGAAACCCTTGAAGAAGTACTTCCCGGCTGTAATGTATACATAGTGGATAACCGGGATGGCGCTATAAACTATATCCCGATAAGCGAACTCGGAGGTGATGAACAGTGAATGCCTCCAATGATTCAGGCCATAAAAACAAGAAAATATTTCTGGATCTGTTGATGAAAAAACTGCTTATGATATTTCTGCTTGTTTTATTCATAGCTGTTGTTATTACTAATACGCTTGTAGTCCAAGAGGATGAGCTTGTTGTTATCAAGCAGTTCGGCAGGATAGAGAAGATAATTGACAAGCCCGGACTCTATTTCAAGCTTCCTCTTATCCAGAATACCGATTCCTTGACCAAAAAGCTCTCAAACTATGAAGTCCGGCCGATAACAGTATTTTCTAAAGATAAAAAAAATGTTATCGCTATAAGCTATGCAGTCTGGAAAATAACAGAGCCCCACAGCTTTATTAATAATGTAGCAAATACGGACAGTGCCGAAGCCTTAATAGAAAACTCAGTCCATTCGGCGCTAAGGGAAAAATTCAGTGAATTGTACTATATCGAAATCATAAGAGGTGCTGCCTCAGGGAAAGACTATAATGACGATATTACTGCGGAAGTAAATAAGCAGCTGCAGAACACAGGAATTGATATATTGGATGTAAGACTCATGCGCACCGAGCTGACTGCTGATGATACGGAAATTGTATATGAAACTATAAAATCCGAGAGAGAAAAAATAGCAAAGCAGTATATTACCGCAGCGGAGAATGAAGCTTCACAAATAGAAGCAGGAGCTGATATCCAAGCAGAAATAACCATTTCAGAAGCTTATTCTGCCGCCGAAGAAATCAAAGGAAAAGCAGATGCAGAAGCAGCAAAAATTTATGCGAAAAGCTACAATAAGGATCCGGAATTCTACAAATTTATAAGAACTCTTGAATCATATAAAAATACCTTGAGCGAAAAAACTACAATCATACTCCCCATAGATTCGCCTTATGCGAAGTACTTAATGGGGAAATAGCAATATTTCAAAATGGCTTGTCGCCATTTAGCCAACCGTGCGTTTCCCAGTGATTTCTGTCCGTTTTATTCCAGTCGTTCTTTTTCTGCATGCTCGCCATAAGATTGAAGAAGAAGCTTCTAAACAAAGGATTTGGAAGTTTCTTTACATTTTTTATTGACTTTGCAATCCGTGAGGCAAGGATTTCTACATCCCTTTTGATTTTTGCCCGCTTTTTCTCGGATACATCGCTCCATTTCATTGCAGCAACAGAGCTTTTGTACGAAAAAACTCTTTTCGTTCCCCAGTAGATCAGGCTGTTTTTCATCGTTTTTGTCGTATGCCTGGAACCGGCACCGGAAGTCGACGTAACAGTAAGACCGACTTTATTAAACATTTTCGGATTTGGCCTGTGACTCATCCACATAAAGCAAAGATGGTCGATGAGCGCTTTCATTTGGCCTGATACGTCAAAACCATAGACTGGTGATGTCAGAACTATAAGATCGGATTCTGTGATTGCCTCCGCGATCGGTTTGATATATGAGGCGTGCGGACACGTATCTTCCCCATTATAGAAACAGGAGTAACAGCCATTGCAAAAATGCGGCATATCCTTTGGCAAGAAGAATTCCGTCACTTCTGTTTCATCATATTTCGCCAGTTCCTGCCTGATTAAATCCATAGTATGCCAGGTGCTGCCTCTGCGCATGTTCCCATTAATAACCGTGATCTTCATATCCTTAGCCTTCCTTTGATTTTTTTGTGAAAACTTTTGCAGCTAACCGGTAACAAATATAGCAGCATATGAAACCATATATGCTTTAAACAACAAATAGACGGCAGATTACCCTGTCGTCTATTGTTGTTACCTGGCGGCGATCTACTCTCCCGGGACCCTGCGGTCCAAGTACCATCGACACTGGAGAGCTTAACTTCTGTGTTCGGGATGGGAACAGGTGTGGCCTCTCCGTCATTGCCACCAGATCTCCGAATCAC
>JAGOLK010000107.1 GCA_017994115.1 Clostridia bacterium
AAAAGAAACGGAGAAGAGCTGACAAGGGAAGAAATCCGATTCTTTATTAATGGGTACACTGAAGGATCAATCCCTGATTATCAGGCAGCAGCACTTCTTATGGCTGTTTACTTTAAGGGAATGAGCAAAAGAGAGACAGCAGAGCTTACTATGGCCATGGTAAATTCGGGAGAGACAGTTGACCTTTCGAAAATCGCAGGTGTGAAGGTGGACAAACATTCCACGGGAGGGGTAGGAGATAAGATAAGTTTGATTGTCATCCCTCTGGTTGCCTCCCTGGGTATTCCTGTTGCCAAAATGAGCGGCAGAGGGTTGGGGCATACCGGCGGAACCATAGATAAGCTGGAGTCCATTCCAGGTTTTAGGACGGAACTTACCAGAGAAGAATTCATTGGGAACGTAAATAAGTATAAAATGGCTATTGCGGGCCAGTCGGGAAATCTTGTGCCCGCCGACAAGAAGCTGTATGCCTTAAGGGATGTAACGGCAACCGTTGACAGTATTCCTTTGATTGCAAGCTCAATTATGAGTAAAAAGATTGCTTCAGGTTCCGATTGTATTGTTCTTGATGTAAAAGTAGGCTCGGGTGCTTTTATGAAATCTGTTGAAGAGGCAGCAGAGCTTGCCGGGACAATGGTTGAAATCGGCAAATCCCTGAACAGGAAAACCGTAGCGGTAGTGACGGATATGAGTCAGCCCCTGGGACATGAAGTGGGTAATTCCAATGAAATAATTGAAGCCATTGAAGTATTGAAGGGAAAGGGTTCGGAGGACGAAACCCAAGTGGCTTTGACCATTGCTTCTTACATGGCGGTACTTGGGGGCACCTTTGAAGAATTTGAAAAAGCACATTCCGCATTGGAAGAAGTAATCAGGAGCGGCAAGGCTATTGACAAGTTAAAGCTGCTGATACGGATTCAAGGCGGAGACCCGGATGTGGTTGACAATACTGAAAGATTACCGAAGGCCAAATATCATATAGAAGTAAGGTCAAAAAAGAGCGGCTATGTAAATTCAATAGATGCGGAAAGCATAGGCATTTCGGCAATGCTTCTGGGTGCGGGCAGAAAAACCAAGGAAGACAAAATAGACTTTTCAGCCGGAATAAGCATGAAAAAGAAGGTTGGGGATAAAGTAGCCATCGGCGACATTCTGTGTGTGCTTCATACAAATTTGAGCCATTCTGCTGAAGCGGAGAAAATTGCACTGGAAGCATACGGTATTGGCAGTACCGAAAAAAAGATTACAAAATATATATATCAGATAATACAGTAATTAATAAATAGCAAGCTACTGGGCTGCCTTTTTATCATCCTTTAAGCTTAATGCAATTAATCCCGCTGCAGCCGGGATAATAAATGCCAGGTGAAGAGCAATTTCAATTCCATAAAGCTCCGCAAGTTTTCCGATAGGAGTAACTGCCAATCCTCCTATGCCTATGGCAAATCCAAGGCTGAGGCCTGACGCCATAGCTTTATTTTCAGGGATAACATCCTGGGCGAAAGCCACGGTAACGGAAAAAGATGAAAGCAATGACATTCCTCCCAGTGCGAGTAAAAGGATGGAAATTGGCCCTGTGGTATATAGGAATCCGTAAAAGAATAAGGCAGAAAGAAACAAAGAAAAAGCGATAAGGGGCCTTTTTCCATACTTATCCGAAATGTATCCCCCAATCAATCCGCCAATCGCACCGGCGGCCAGTGTGGCAAACATTAAAGAGCTTACAATTTTATGGGATAGGTTCATCTCAAGAAAATATAACGGTAAAAGCATTATAAAGCTTGTATTGACAAGGGAACGTAATGATACCACCAATACAAGCTTACTCAACTCCCTTGATGGTTTTTTAAGGGCATTTATTACTTGTCCCATTTCTTTATGATTCTTTTCCTTTTTCATCTGTCTTGGAGCAAAGAAGTACAGCAGGGATGCCGCAATAATTCCTGGAATTACTGCAAATCCTGTGGAATGAATACCAAAGGAATTAAAAAGGTTTAAAAATATAACCGGGCTCAATGCCGTTCCGATGTTTCCCATTGCAACAAAAGCCGCAAGTATAAAACCTTTATTTGTATTTCTTAGTTGTCCGATTGTAGCTGAAGCTTGGGGATGGAAAGCAGCTGTGCCGAGGCCCGCAGCTGCAGTTAGAAGGAAAAGCAATCCATAATTGGTGACAAAGCCTGTAATACCCAAAAAAATACTCATCCAAAGAGTGCCAACCATTATCACCCAGCCTTGATTCTTTTGATCAACAAGATACCCGAATATCGGCTGTGCAATAGAGGAGGTTATGGTAAACGCTCCCACAAGAGTTGCTCCGGCAGTTACCGAAACTATGCCTCCTGTAATCAAAAATGGCAAGAGCTGAGGTATAAAGTTACCATACATATCGTTTATCAGGTGAGCGACGGATAATACTCCAAAAGTACCACGTTCATTATCGGATTCTGTTTTATAAATTTCTGCCATTATTATAATTCACCCTTCGCAAAGTATTGTTGAATGCAGCTAGAGGCTTGTCCGCATTCCAATATTCATTATACTACTATATTCAGAATTAATAAAATAAGTTAAGAATAAATTCCGCTGTTAAAAGGCTTCCCTGATATTTGCATTGCATAACGAAATCTTCTAAAGGGCAATATAAAAGCAAACAAATCAAGTAGGAGGATTGTTATGTATAATTCGGCAAATATGAATAAATTATCCCGTAAGCTGATATGTTATATTACCATACTTGCAATTGCCCATTTTGGATTAATTATTCCTGTATATGCAGAAGATGATATGAACCTGAACTGTAAATCAGCGGTACTTATGGATTTTGGCACGGGTAAAATAATATATGAACAGAATTCCCGCGAAAAGTTACCCCCTGCCAGTGTTACCAAGGTAATGACAATGCTCCTTATTATGGAGGCATTGGACAGCGGAAAGATAAGCTATGAGGATAAGGTCACAATAAGCCCCCAAGCTTCCAGCAAAAACAGCAAGGGTACCATGCTGCTGCTGGAAGCCGGTGAAGTCAGAACAGTAAAAGAGCTTATGTACGGCATAGCCGTGGAGTCGGCAAATGATGCTTGCATTGCAATGGCTGAGCATATATCCGGAAGTGAAGAGGAATTTGTGAAGCTGATGAACAGGAGAGCAAAAGAACTGGGAGCAAATGACAGCAATTTTGTAAACCCCAACGGCCTTCCTGAGGACGGGCATGTGACAACGGCCTATGATCTGGCTGTATTGTCCAGAGAGCTTTTAAAGCATGAAAAGATATTTGATTTCATATCACAGTATATGGTCAAGGTCTATGTAGGAAAGAAAAACAACGTATTGAGAGAATTGGTCAACAAAAACAAGATGGTTAGATTCTACAACGACGTGGACGGTATAAAAACAGGGTGGACTGAGGAAGCGGGATATTGCATTTCCGTAACTGCAAAAAGGAATAATTTAAGGCTTATAAGTGTGGTAATGGGTTCTCCGAAGGTGGATATAAGAAATAAAGAAGCACGAAAGCTTATTGATTACGGATTTGCAAATTTCAACAGCATCATAATAGCGAAAAAGGGTGACAAGATACAGGAAGTGAATGTATCAAAAGGCAGCAGGCTGAAGGTAAATGCAGTGGCGGAAAGTAATGTTTCGGTGCTGTTGAATAAGGGTGAAGAGAAAAGCATAGTAAAAAAAGCAGAGCTGCCTGAAATTCTCATTGCACCTATTAAAAAAGGCGAAAAGATCGGAGAGCTGGTAATAAGCATTAATGATAAAGAGGTTGGGAGGCATAATTTGATTTGCGACGCTGATGTAAGCAAATCTACCTTTATCAATAACTTAAGAAATGCAATAATATATTGGTTCGGAAATTCGAACTGACATACACTTCCCGGCTGATGCCGGGTTTTTTCTTTATATGTCAATACTTTGTGAAAATGTCACCCTAAAAGTGACTTAATTATCGTATGAAAATGTCACTTTCAGTAGGAGAAAAATTTTTAAGGATCCCGGTTGACAACGAGCCTCTCCTATATGATG